>NZ_CP110616.1 GCF_026153295.1 Rhodococcus antarcticus
ATGACCACACCCCAGACGAACCAGGCGCCCGCTGTGGAGATCCCCGGGGCTCCGGTCCCCCTCTCGAGGCTGGTGCTCGGCACCATGACCTTCGGTGACACCGTGGACGCGGCGGGGTCCGCCGAGATGCTCGACGCAGCCCTCGAGGCCGGCATCAGCGGGGTGGACACCGCCAACGGTTACGCAGGAGGTGCTACCGAGACGCTCCTGGGACCGCTGCTGCGCACCCGACGCGACCAGGTCGTGCTGGCCACCAAGGCCGGGATGCCGCACCCCGACGCGGGCGAGCACGCCCCGCTGTCCCGGGCAGGGCTGGAGGCATCGCTGGCCGGTTCGCTCGGCCGTCTCCAGGTAGAGCGGGTGGACCTCTACTACCTGCACCAACCCGACCGCGCCACCCCGGTCCGGGAGACCCTGTCGACCATCGCCGGCTTCGTGGCCGACGGACGGGTGGGAGCCCTGGGAGTCTCGAACATGGCGGCCTGGCAGATCGCCGAGCTCAACGTCGCTGCCGACGAGGTGGGATGCCCACGACCGGTCGTCGCCCAACAGCTCTACAACCTGCTCGCCCGCCGGGTGGAGGAGGAATACCTGGAGTTCGCCCACGTGAACGCCCTCGCCACCATGGTTTACAACCCTCTCGGCGGAGGGCTGCTCACAGGTCGGCACTCCTTCTCCGACGCCCCCACCAGCGGCCGGTTCGGCAGCTCGAAGCTCGCCGCGATGTACACCCAGCGCTACTGGAACCCAGAGCTGTTCGACGCCGTCGCCCGGCTCCACACCATCGCCGACGGGGCCGGGATGCCACTGGCCGAGCTCTCACTGCGTTGGCTGCTCGGCTCCCCCGACGTCGGAGCACTACTGCTCGGCGGCTCACGGACCGCCCAACTCCAGCAGAACATCGCCGCCGCAGCCGCTGGACACCTGCCACCCGACGTCATTGCGGCCTGCGACGAGGTTGGCGCCACACTGCGCGGCCCAATGCCCGCCTACAACCGCTAACTCTCGCCCTCGAGCCCCTGCTCCACCGGAGGGCAAAGCCTGACTCGCTGCGAGGTGCACTGCCAACCAATACCGCGCCCCTAATGGCTCTACAGCGGTCGTCTGGGCCACCATTCACTGTCTACGCAGGGCCCTCCATGCGACTCCTCACAGACGAGGGTGTAACCGGGTTCGAGGCGTTCAACGCACATGGTCACCGCAGCACAGAACGTCCGTTTACCCCTCCGCCCAGGTGCCGGCCGGGGCCGGCACCGTCTTCAGGGGCGTCCCGTCGCTGCGGTGTCCGGTGTGGGTGCACTGGGCGAACGGGCCGCCGGTGCTGGTCAGGATGGTGAGGTGGTGGTCGAGGACCTGCCACCACCCGAGCATGGCCACCGCGCCCTCGGTGCGGGCGTTCTCCCACGCTTCCCAGAGGCCGTTGAGCCGGCTGATGGCTTCGGGGTGGGCCCACCAGTGCGGGCACCACCGGAAGGCGTTCTCGTTGTGCTGGCGTCGGATGGTGGGGGCCAGCCATTCGACGACCCACACCTCCAGCCCAGGGAAGCACCGCTCCACCTCGCCGCCATCTCCCTCGTCGCGGGTCGGGGTGGTGATGGGGGCGAGGGTCGGGGCGGTGTAGCCGGTGGCCCAGTCATCCCCTCCCCCTCCCCCACTACCGAGCTGGAGGTCGTCGGTGCTCACCACTGCAGCGCCTTCACCGGGGCGGGCCTCGCCAGCGGGTCGACCGACGGCGGCTTAGTCGGGCCGACCAGGCGGCCGTTCACGAACGCGGGCAGCCCACCCCCGCCGGCGTAGGTGGCCGCGGAGGCGGTGATGGCCTCGGCGTGGGGGCCGTCCATCCACGGCACCGCCCGCAGCAGGGTGGGCCGGTTCCCCGCCGACAGCATCAGCGCCCGTCCTCGCGGGAGGGACTGCAGGTCGGCGACAGTGAAGATCGGCTCCAACGCTGTCGAGTAGCTCGTGGAGGACCCGGTGGCCGAGCTGCTGGTCGAGCGTCGGCGCACCTCGTGCGGGCCGATGAGGTTGGACAGGAGCTGCAGGAACCGGTCCTCGCTGTTGTTGCCGGCGTAGATCTTGACGTTGGCCGCGGTCCACAGCGACTGCATCCCCTCATCGCCCCACACGCGGACGCCTTGGGACCAGGACTGCAGCACCGTCTGGACGACGACACCCCTCGAGCCGAGGTGGGAGTACAGGTCGGGGAGCTCTCGGATGCGGCACACGTTCGCGGCCTCGTCCAGCACCATCACCAGCGGCACGCCCAGCCGGCCACCGTTGCTGACGGCGGCCCGTTCAGCGGCGGCGAAGACCTGGGCGACCAGAGCCGCCGTCAGCTGGGTCGCGGCCCCACGGCCCTCCTTGGACAGGGCGTAGAGGGTGTCGGTCGAGCGGACGAACTCGAGGAGGTCCAGCTGGGGTGGGCTCTTGCGCAGTGCGGTCTGCGGCACCCGTTGGTAGCCGCTCTCGGCGTCGTGGCGGAGCACGAACTCGACCCGGGTGGTGGGGGTGACCCAGCGGGCGAAGACCGGCTCATCCATCACCGACATGACCAGCCGGGCGGTGGCGTAGGTGCCGGAGCGCTGGTTGCCGGCGGCGGTGGACTTCTCCCGCAACGACTCCGCCGCATCGTGAAAACCATGCCCCTCCAGGATGGTGGCGGGGGTGTCGTCGGAGGGCCGGCCGAGCCAGTGGGTGACGTGGATCAGGTCACCACCCCCGAGGGCGGCGGCGAACATGGCCAGCGCGACCAGCTCGACCCCCGTGGGGGTGAAGAACGCATCGGAGGACGCCTTGGGGTCGACGTAGGCGGCGTGGAACGTCCCCGCCAGCTCCCGGGCCGCCGACAGCGAGACCACCGGGGCAAGGAGGTCGACCCAGAACTCGGGCTCCCGCCCGGTGAGACGTTGGGGGTCGAACAACCACACCCGGCCCACCAGTTCGCGGACGCCGCGGGTGGTGTCGTGCAGATCCACCTTGTTCGACGTCGCCACCACGGCACCGGGGGCGCCGACGATCGCGGGGACGCAGTAGGAGGTCGACTTGCCGATGCGGGGCCCGGCGACAATCAAGCCGACGGACTCCCAGTCCTGGCGCAGCACCACCTTCCCCCGCACCGTCCGCCCCAGGGGCAGCCCCAGGTTGTCCGGGTTGCGCAGGTCGCCCCCCGGCAACAGCCGAGCCGCACTCCGCCGGGCGTCACTGGGTTTGATGCCGGACAGCTCCCCGGGCGGGGCCAAGTACCGGGCCTTCCCGTCACCCCGGGCCCGGCCCCGCAGCATGCGCACCGCCCCCACGAGGACCGCGGCCAGGAGCAGCAGCACGCCGGCGGCGATGAGGACCAGCAGGCCTGTGGTCAGGGTGCCGGCCTGGTGGGCGGCGTAGAGCTTGTAGCCACCGAGACCGCCACCGAGGACCACCAGGAACGCCGCGGGCACCCACGGGCTGTCGGAGTTCACGCCACTCCCCCACCGGTGGTGGCCCACGCCCCGTCGGTGTTGTACAGCTCCCGCTCGGACGGGCTCAGCGACATGGCCACCGGCAGGCCCAGGCGCTCCCCGCTCTTGATGAGGTACTTCCCACGCCCGGGGTGGGCGAGCCCGCGGTGCCAGGTGGGGGGTGCGGCCCAGGAGGTGACCAGGGCCCGCTCCCCCGACGTCAACGGGGTGATCGCCGACAGGCGGTCGAGCTCGGCAGCATCCAGGCCCCCGAGGATGACGATGCCGTTGCGGGCCGCCATGCCCCTCGCCTTGGCCCGGTCCTGCTCGGTCGGCAGTGCCTCCAGGTCGGACAGGGAGTGGGTGATCTGCAGGCTCACCACCCCCCGAGCCCGGTTCAACCTCGTGACCCGGTCTGAGAGCTCCACCAGACCAGGGGCCGCCCGCAGGCGCCGCCACAGCTCGTCGGAAACCTCGACGACGTTGCGACGCCGCCCGGAGGCCAGCGAGGACTCGACCATGGTCGAGGTCCACGCCGAGGAACACATCATCGCCGCCGCCACGACGTCGTCGGCGTCCCCGTCCAGCGCCGAGATGTCCAACGACAGGACCGCGGTGGAGGCGTCGTAGGCGATGGTGGACGGGCCGTCGAACAGCCCCCGGATCGCCCCCTCGCAGAGCAGCTCCAGGGTGGCCCGCAGGGCGCGGGTCTCCCGGGCGTACTCGTGGTCGTCGCGGGCGGCCACGATCCGCAGGCACTCGTCAGTCCCGCGGGCCAGCACCCGGACCACGTCGGGGATGATCGGCTCGCTGCCGGCGGTCTCCGCCGTCGCCGCCGCGGTGTCCACGGCCACGGCGAGCAGCCGCTTCTCCATCGTGGACACCGGGCCCGCTTGGACGATGACGACCAGGGCTTCCAGCAGCGACAACCGCCGGGCCCGGACGGTCTCGGCCAGCTCTTGGCGGCGGGACCCGGTGGCGGCGTCGATCGCCGCCCGCAACGGCCCCGCGTCCAGGGGGTTCACGGTGTGCAGGCCCCGCCCGATCCGGTAGGCGACCCCACCCAACGCCTCGACGAGGGGCGTGTACTCGCCCTTCACGTCGCCGGGGACGACCATGCCGAACCCGAACCCCACCAACCCGGTGCAGATCCGCTTGGAGATGGCACTCTTGCCCACTCCGGGTTGGGCTTGGATCCACACCCCGGTGTTGGTGATGAGCCCGTCCTGCAGCCACTGGCCGGGGTCCAGCCCGATGGGCTCGGCGGTGTGCATGTCCCGCCCGATGGGCACCCCCCGAACCTGGGCACCACTGGACGCGGCGAAGGGGAACAGCCCACACACCTGGGTGGTGGTGCCCTGGTAGGAGCGGCCGGTGTCGATGTTCACCGCGGCCCCACCCCCACGCCCGCGCCACCCCCGGGCCGGTGGCCGACCCCGACCCCGGCTCGCGGCGGCGGGGTCCACCGGGCCGGGCGTTGGGGCTACGGCTGCAGCGGCTTGGGCGATGACCCGGGCGGAGATCCGCCGGGTCACGTCAGCCTCAGTGTCGTGTCCCCCGGGGGCGTGGTGTCCGTTGGTGGTGGTCATCAGCGGAGCTTCGCGATGACGGAGGGGTCGATGCCGACGCCGAGGGAGGCGGCGAACCCGGCGGCTTGCGCCCCGCGGCACTGCCGCAGCCGCAGCTTGGACTGCCCCGCCCGCTCCTCCACGTCGGCGATCGCGGCGGGGAGCATGGCCTTGTCGGTGACGGTGGTGGTCACCCACACCGTGAACAGCCCGAGCCCGGCACCTTGGGCTTCCTCCTGGGCGGCCTGGCGGGCCCGGTGGGCGTCGTCGCGGTCCCGCTGGGTCTCGTCCCGCTTGGTCTTCTTCGACCACTCCCGGCGTAGGGACTGGCCGCCGATCTCCCGCTCCACGAGCTTCGCGGCGTCGCCGGCGGAGAACGGCCGGTAGAGCAGGGTGACCCGGCGGGGGAACACCCCCGGGCTCATCAGCGGCACCAGCACCCTCGAGGTGACCTCCTGCCGGGGGGCCTCGTCCAGGGCCCAGGAGACGGAGAACCCGGTGTCGTGGCGGTAGTGGTCCCAGTCGTCCTCCGCGGTGACCGGGCCCCCGTCCTCCCAGCGGAGCACGTCGGTGGCGTCCCCGGTGACCGTGGCCCCGACTGTGGTGGCCATGGTGCGGGCGGCTTCACCGCGGGCCATGGGGTCGAACGCGGTGCGCAGCCGGCGGATCAGCCACGGGGTGCTCGCCCGGCCCAGCACCGAGGTGCCGCAGGAGCCGAGCTTGCTCTCGATGCCGGGTAGCCACCGGGTGACCTCCGCGGTGGCGGCAAGCAGGTCCGGTGGGGCTGGGGAGGCCTTCTTGGGGTCGAAGGTCACCGACACCGACGTGGTGACGTCGGAGGCAGTGGTGGGGGTGGCGGCGACGAGCTCACCCAGGATCTGCCGGGCCAGGGGCGCCGAGGCCGGGTCGATGCGCCCGGCGACGTAGTCGGCGACGGTGGTGCCCCCGGTGGGGGCAGTGTCCACGGTGACCGCGACCGAGGACACCATCGGCTTGTAGCCGAGGTCAGCGAGCCAGGACCCGTAGGAGGCGACCCACCGGTCGGTGTCGCGGGCGTCGGCCAGGGAGATGCCGATCGGGGAGACCCGCAGGATCGCGGTGAGGTGGCCGGTGATGCGGTGCCACAGCAGGACCTGCTTGCCGCCGCGGCCGTCGTCGGTGGTCAACGGGACCAAGGGTGCGAGCAGGCCCGGGAGGTCGTGCTTGCGCTCGTGCCGGGTCAGGGCACCGGAGATGAACGTCGACGCCCCCGAGGAGCGGGCAAAGATTGAGCGGAGACCGCGGGTGATCCGCGCCGACACGGTCATGTTGTCGAACGGCACGACGGTGGCGGCGATGAGCACCGCTGCTACCACCAGGGCCAGGACCCCGACACCGAGGCCCAGCGGGAACATGAAGAACGCGACCAGCAGGACCCCACCCACGCGGGCGCTCTGGGCGCCGGTGAGCGTGCCCAGTCCCCACCCGCGGGGCTCGCGCCACCCCCCGTAGGTCCGAACCCGGCTCGGCACCATCTGGTTCGGCTTGGTCTCGGTCATCGCAGCTGCTCCTCGTCACCGGCAACTGCCGGCTCGGCCCCACTGGGCTGGCCGCCCTGGGGTGTGGTCATGTCGTTGACCTCGTGGGCGACGGCGCCGCCCACGGCGTGGGCGGCGGCCGAGGCCGCCATCCCCCACGGCCCACCCGCAGCACCCGCACCCGCAGCAGCTGCGCCACCGCCGGCTCCCGCGCCGACCGCGGCCAACCCGCCGCCTGCGGCTGCGCCGCTCATCGCCACGGCACCGACGTCAGCGCGACCACCGCCCCCGGCGGGACTGATCCCCGTCGGGCCACCAGTGGGCTGCGGTGCAGCCCCGCTCGGGGCCTGCCCCCCACCCCCACCGGAGCCGGGGCCGGTGGCGGCCATGTAGTCGGCCTGCTGAACCGCCGGCGAGCCACCGGAGGAGGAACCGCCACCCCCACCGCGGTTGAGGAGCGCGCCGCCGACGCCGGCGGCCAGGGCCAGACCCGCACCACCACTGCCGGAGCCACCGAGGTCGGCCCAAGAGAAGAACTTCAGCAGCAGCGGCAGGGCGAACACGGCCATGCCCAGGACCATGATCCCGGTCAGGGCGGTGGTGAAGTCGGTGCCGGTGCCTACCAGCTCGAACCCGAGCAGGTAGATGAACCCGACGATGGGCTTGTAGACGACCAGCGCCAGCAGCAGCGTCCCGAGACGGGGCAGCCACGTCCGGGTGGAGCGCCCGACCGACCCTGCTGCCGCGAGGGGCAGCAGCACGATCAGGATGAGGATCCCGGCTTGGCGGAACAGCCCGATGACCCACTGCACGGCGGCGATGAGCAGCAGCAGCAGGGCCACGACGAGCAGGGTGAACGGGTTGCTGATCACCGCCGCGGTCATGAGCGCGGACATCTTCGTGCCGAAGTCGGTGGCGGCGGTGTCGGTGAAGTACCCGGCCAGCGCGTCCCCGGCGGAGAGGGCCCCACCGACCAGGCCCGTGGCCAGGGCCACGGTCACGGTGTAGCGGACGAGCCCGGTCCCGGTCTCCACCAGGGCGCTGCCCGTGCGGGAGAGCACCACCCGCACCGCCTGTGCCAGCACGGACATGGTCAGGATCGCGACCACGATGGGCAGCAGGTAGCCCTGCAGCTTCTCCACCGTCGGGGTGTTCGGGTCGATCGACGGGGTGGACACCCACCAGGTCAGGGCCTTGACCACCATCTCCCCGGCCGACTCCCCTGCCTTCTGCGCGATGGTGTCGAACGTCGACGACGCCACGCTCGACACCGCCCCCTGCACCAAACACAGGGGGTTGGCTTGGTTGATCAAGCCGCTGCAATCGGGCATCAGAGCACCTTCATGCCGGCCGGCTTGCCCGGGTACGGGATCGCCCGGGCGGCCGACCACACCGCCACCCAGTCGCCGTTGACCCAGCGCATCTCCACCGGGCTGCCCGACCAGCGCTCGGGCTGACCTGCGAGCGCCTGGTTCAGGAAGACGGTGGTGATGGTGACGCTGTTCCCGGTGCCGTCGCCGGCAACTAAATAACCCTGGAACAGGCCGATCCCGGCGGGGGCGGTGAGGTAGTCCCCGTAGGTGGCTCCGGTGGTGGCGGCGTAGGAGGCGTAGGACTGCTGGGTGTCGGTGATCGCCGAGGGGGGCACCTGGGTCCAGCGGGTGGCCCAGGCCTTCTCGTACACCGACGGGGGTGCGGTGCCGGCGACCTCGTAGATGGCGTGCTGGATGGCCATGGCGGCGCCCTGCTCGGTGTGGGCGAAGCCGGTGGCCACCCCGCCGTCGGTGGAGCGGGGTCCGTAGGTGGCGGAGTAGGGCAGCAGTGGTTGCTGCGAGGGTGACGGCCGGTAGGCCACGTCTGAGCCGGCGGGGGGCGGTGAGCTCGAGGTGGGTCCGGCCCCGGCCGTGGTCGGGGCAGCGGCACCCATCGTGGCGCCGGCGCCGCCGGTGTTGGGGCGGGTGAGGAGGTAGACCCCCCCGGCGAGCAGGGCGAGGACCACCACGGCGGCCACCGCGAGGACGGGGCCCCGACGGCGGGGGGTGGGCTCGGGCATCGTCAGGCTCATCGCGGGCCTCAGGCGGTGACGAAGGTGTTGACGATGGTGACCGCGGATGCCCCGAGGATGAGCCCGCCGGTGACCCACAGCATGCCGTTGAGCCCGCGGAGGGCGACCTCGTTGCGGCCCTGGCGGCCGATGACCATGAGGATGGCGCACCCGAGGACGCCGACGACGGCGGCGATCCACAGGATGGTCAGGGTGTAGCCGATGAGGTCGTTGAGGAAGGTGCCGAGCTGGCCGGGCAGCGGCTTGGGGCCCGGGTTCTGCGCCAGGTAGGTCGTCACGGTGCTCAGTGCGATGGACATGGTGTCTCCCCTAGTGGTGGAACGTGGTCGGTGCGGTGAACCCGCGGTGCGGGTGTGCGGGCGCAGGTGTGACGGGGTCGGGTCCCCGGGGTACCGGGCGGTGGTTTGGGTCCGGGGCCCGCAGCAGGGGGACGAGGGTGTCGAGGAGCTCGGCGAACGCCGCCCGCGCGGGCAGCGCCCATTTGGGGGGCTGGGCGGCGCGGACCGCGGCCGCCAGGTCCTGCGCGGGGGTGTCGGAGTCGCGCAGCTGGGCGACCCAGGGCAGGTAGATGACGGCGGTGGTGTGGGCCTGCACCATTCGCATCCGGGCCGCCGCGGTCTTGGGTGGCGTGCCCGGTGCGTCGGCGACGACGAGCAGGACGGGGCGGCCGGGGGCGGACTGCACCGCGGTCAGCGATGACGCGAGCGAGGTGGCGGTGGACCGGCAGACGAGGACGTCCACGCTGAGCCCCGGCCGGTACACGCCGCGGTCGGTGGACCCGAGGACGGTGGCGATGGTGGTGGTGCCGACCCCGCCGGCGACCCCGGTGAGGATCGGGGCCCGCTGCACCGGGGGCCACACCAGGGCCCCGGTGGTGCTCGTGCGGCTCATCGCTGCTCCACCTGGGCCACGGCCCACCCGCTGGTGTCCCGGCGCAGCCCCATGTAGGCGACGGTGACCACCGGGTCCAGGACCTGCCCGGTGCGGGTCGTGGGGGTTTGGGTGACCAGGTAGATGCGGGTCGCGGTGCTGGTGGTGTCGGCCGGACGGTCATCGGCCAAGGGCTCCACCGTCGCGGTGAGCCGGACGCCCTGGGCGGACCAGGTGTTCCACCGGGCCCCCGGCGACCGCAGCGGTGGGGTGGTGATGATCGCGGCGGCGTAGTCGGCGGTGAGCAGGCTGATGGTGCGGGCCGCGGCATCGTTCGGGCCGGTGTCCGTGGCGGTGTTCGCGGTGGTGAACGCGGTCACCACCGCGGTGGCCACGGCGTCGATGCTGGACCGGTCGACCCCGGCCAGGGCGGGGTCCACGGCGGTCGGGACCGGCGGGGCGCTGCGCTCGGGCTGCACCGACCTCGACACCGTCGGCGGTGCCGCCGCCGCCGAGGACCCGGTGGTGGTGGGGGTGGTCTCGGTGCCGCCGGCGGCGGTGATCTGCGCTGAGCTGCACCCTGAGACCACAAGTACGACCGTGGTCGCAGCCGCGAGCAATGCTGCGCGGTGGATGGTCATCCGAACCTCCTGGCGGTCATGTTTTCCCCGGCCCACCCGGTGAGGTTGGAGACCTTCACGACGTCGCCGGACTGGGGGGCGTTGACCATCTGGCCGCCGCCCATGTAGATCCCGGTGTGGTGGACCCCGCCGCTGTCGGCGAAGAACAGGACGTCGCCCGCGACGATGGCGTTGGTGGCGACGGGCTGACCCATCTGGGACTGCGCGGCGGCGGAGTGCGGCAACCGCAGGCTGCCGCCGCTGGCCTGGGCGGCGGCGTAGATGACGAGCCCGGAGCAGTCGAAGCCGACCTTGGTGTAGTCGCCGAAGCTGTCGGCCACACCCCCGTCGCGGATCCCGCGGGTGGGGCCGGTGGCGTCGCCCCCGCCCCAGGCGTACACCGTCCCGAGCCACTGCATGCCTGCGGCGACCATGTTCGCGGCGAACGGTCCCCCGGCGACGATCCCCGCCCCTGCCCCGATGCCGGTGCCGACCGCGGTGTACTTCGCCTCCAACGACCGGATGCGGGTGACGTAGGCGGGGGTCTCCCCGTTCTGCGGGATGCCCCCGGCCGCCCGGACCGCCCCACTGCCGGCGTTGTAGGAGGCCAGCACCAGGTCGATCACGTCACCGGTGACCTGCCCGGCGGCCAGAGCGGTCGTCATCTCCGCGGCCAGGGCGCAGTCGAAGGTGCCCTGGGCGACGATCGCGTCGCCGGGGTCGAACGGGGACACCTGCCCGTTGCCGTCGGAGTCCCGGCCGTAGGAGGGCCAGGTGCCGGGCATGAACTGCGACAACCCCTGCGCCCCAGCGGGACTGACGGCCTCCGGGTTCCACCCGGACTCCGCCTCGATCTGCGCCGCCACCAGCGGGGCACTGACCTCCGGGCAGATCGACCCGGCCTGCAGCACCCACGGCTCCCACCCGTTGGGTACCTGACCGGCCACCAGCTGGCCGTGGGCCGATGCGGCGGCCGGGGTGTCGGAGCCCGCCAGCACCGACAGGCCCAGCGGCACCGCGACCACGACAGCGATTGCGGCCGCTACCGTTGCAAGCGTCCCCGGAGCCACTATCTATCGCCCGTCTTTGCGGCGATAGCTGCACCCCATCGATGACAGGTCCATGTCATGGATCCCTCACTCATCGCGCTCCCCCTCTCGGAACGTCCACCCGCGAGCGAGTGACACCAGCGAATCAACTGTAGTTTGCTTAACAGTCTTGACGCTAAACCACAGTGCTGGGTGGGGCAACCTGTCGTCTGTCTGCACTGCGCTTGGCGGGCCACCCATGTGCGATGCTCGCTGCGACAGAGACAGAGACGGGAGGCCACCTCATGCCACGGGATGGTGTTCCTGGTCTGGCGCCCAACCTGAACCGGCTGTTCGAAACAATCCCCCGGCCTGATGGTGGCGGCCTCTACACCAACGAGTTGGCCGCAAAGGCGCTTGGTGAGCTCGGTGTTCAGGTCAGCGCTCAGCACCTCTGGCTGCTCCGCGGTGGGCAGCGTGACAACCCGTCGTTCAGGCTGCTGGACGGGATAGCAAGGCTGTTCGGGGTGCCCTTGGCGTACTTCTCAGATCCGGAGGTCGAGGCACGGGTCAGCGCGGAGTTGTCTACGCTTGCAGCGCTGCACGACTCGGGGGTGAAGGCGCTTCTGACGCGTGCGCACGGGGTCAGCCCTCAGAACATGGCGCACCTCGGTGCGATTCTCGACCAGATACGCCAGATGGAAGGGCTCGATGCTGCGCAGGACCCGGAAGGCCCGACAGGCCAGTAGCTACGCCCACCTCGTTCCGGTCAGCGGTGACCTCGACGAACTCGTCGACAGGGTCGCGGCCCGCCGGTCTCGGTCGATCACGCTGATGCCGACCCCGCTACCCGAGGACGCGCCCTCAGGGCTGTGGGTTGCCACGACAGCACGGGACTACATCGTCTACCCCGATAACGCGGACGCCCAGTGGCGCTCCGGCATCGTCTGCCACGAGCTCGCCCACATGCTGCTGGAGCACGACCCGCAGCCCGGCACAGCTGACCTGGGAGCCATGGTGTCCCGTGCCGCACCGAGCATCGACCCCCAGGTAGCCGCCCGGTTCCTGCACCGCCACGGGTATGACGACGCGGCCGAGGCTGACGCCGAGTATCTCGGAACCCGTCTGGCAGCCCGGCTCGGGGCCGCGCACACAACCGGCAAACGTCACCGCGATCGGGTGTTCGACAGGATGCGATGATCGTCCAGGCCGCGGCGGTGCTGCTCTGGGTCGCCGCTTCCTACCGCATGTGGGTGACTGTGCGGTCACCACACGCCCTGTGGCGCATCAGTTTTACTGTCTCCACGGTGTCGGTGGCCGTCGCCATGACCCTGCAGCTCTCCCGGGCCCAACTCGATGCCACCATGCACATCCCGAATATTGCCGGTCTCCTGGTCCACCTCGTGTTCGCCGTGGGCCTGGCCTGGGTCCACGTCTACCTGGAGACGTTGCGCCACGAGCACCCCGACCCCGGTCGAGTCCGCCGCTATCTCGTCGTCGGGGCTGCTGTCGCAGCGATGATGATGGCGACCTGGGTGCTCAGCCCCATCCACGCCGGGGAATACGCGAGCTTGGCGGAGGCGCCGGGGCATCCCGCTCTCGTCGTCTATCACCTCGCCTTCTACGGATACATGATCATCTCCCTGGGCGACATCGCCCGGTTCTGCGCCCGCGAGGCACGACCCCACCGGCCGGCCGCGCTGACCCGCCGCCTCAGCCTCGCTCTCATCGGCGTGGCCTGCGCCGCGGCGATGCCGGTGATGGTGCTCTACGCGCTTAGCGCCGTCCTCCCGGCAGCCACGGGGCACTCCGGACAGGTGTACGGGCGTCTGGGTGACGCCTTGGTGCCATGGCCGCTTATGGTCCTGTCGCTGGGAATCCTCGCCTTGTGGACAATGCCTTGGTTCGTCGATGTCGCTTCAGCCGAGCGCCGATGGCGCACTCTGCGGCCCTTGTGGGCACACTTGGTCGCCCGCCACCCCGAGGTACATCTGTCACTACCGTCACCGGCACGTCCCCTAGGGCGGCAGCAGCTGCGGGAGAGGCGGGTCATCATCGAGATCAACGACGCCCTGCGCCACGAGACCGTCCAAGCCCGGCCCGGATCCGGCCCGAACGCGCTAGGCGCAGCCCTCGCACGTCAAACTCCGGGTTCGACCCAAGCCCGCGATGTTCTCGACTCCACCGTCGATGAGACCGGGGCACTCGAGCAGCTGCTTCGGCTCGCCCAGGCCTACAGTGCAGCGCGTTGACTCCAACTGGACTGTAGTTTATCTTCGACTACTGTGCCGTCATCCACCGTTGAGTTGGTTTGTAAGCGGGCGTTAGGCCAGCGCGGGGTAGACGATGGCTGCGGCGGCAGCGCCGACGACAAGACCGACGAGGACCTGGCCCCGGGAGTGTCGGCCCGCGCGGAGGCGAGCCCACGCGATAGCCGCCAGCAACGCCGCCAGAGGGACCGCGGCCGACCAGCCGAGGACGAGCCCGATGATGACCGTGACTCCTCCAGCGACCGCCAGGTGGAACGACGCCTTGTACCAGTGCGACACCACTGTCATGGCACCCAGCCCCGCCAGCATCGCCACCACCAGAGCGAGAACAGGTCGTGGCGCCTCAAGGCCGGCCAGTACGAGCAGTCCCACGATCACGGAGGCCAGGGCCGCGAGCAGCGGGGCGCGGCGCTGCTCTCGGACAACCAGATGCTGGTCCAGGACTCGGCCTTGGGTGGCCATGCCGAGCAGCACTGCGTAGGGAATCACCACGCAGAACAGCACGGCAAGGCCCGTCCAGAGTGCTGCCGACCACAGTCGATCCGTCGAGTGGGCCGCAACCACCGCCAGCACAGCCACCACCATGACCGCTGGGTGCGTCACGAGGGCAACAAGATCAGCAAGTCGCGAGGGGCGCGCCGCCGTGAGTCGCACGACGTCGGGGTGCGCATCGAAGCTCATGTCGTCGAGGGTAGGACCCGCGCCATGGCGAGCCGCGACCGTCATGGAGGTGCCAACAGCCTGCTTGCGGCCGAGGCGGCCAGAGTCGGTTGTTTCTCGCGGTTTGGGCGTGTCTGCGGCCCTAACAGTTACGCACCCACCATGGTGTGTTCCATGGCCCAGCCACATAAGGGAGACCGCGACCAGGTCGCGGCTCGACTCGCGCACCCCGTCTACGTCGCCGTGAAGTCAGCGGCCGCCCAGCGTGGCATGCCCATGAGCCAGTACGTCGCCGACGTACTGGCTACTCACGTGGGCAGGCCCGACCTCGTGCTGCAACTCGACCAGGAGGTGCTTCCTCAGAGCGCCTGACCGCAGCGGCTCCGCCGCCCCGACAACTCCACAAGCACTCGGTCAGAAGGTTCTAGAACGCCAAAAGCCCTCCCCGGCAAGGGAGGGCCTGGCTAACGCTAGGACCAGTGAGCTACCAACTCGCTGGCTTGGTGCACTGCCCCGAAGGGACTTGGCTTGGCTGCCTTGTCTCAGGGTACCTCTTACCCTGAATCCGGTCCATACACCCGGTCTGGTGGTTCGCGTGTCGCGTCGCGGCACACGCGTCCACCGTCTCGGCGTGACTCCTCCTCCCCCACTGCTTCGTCGCTGCTGCGTCGGCCGTTGGCCCGCGCGAGTGTGGAGCCGATCTCGTGGTCGGCCCTGCCCTGCTGGTGGTCGGCTGAGCGCTGGCTGGCCCATGTGGTGGCGGTGTACCGCCGTGGCTACCTGCTGACCCGCCCCCAGCTGGTCACCGCAACGGGGGGTGGGGTGTCGCTGCGGGCGGTGCTGGCGGTGGCCACCGCCCACGCCCGGGCCGGTGACTACCGCACCGGGCGCTGCTCACGGCCCCTGCTCGGGGTCACCGGCGGCACCACCGGGATCACCGCCACCACCAAGCTCGGCCAGCGGACCGTCACCCGAGCCCGGACCTGGCTGCGCCTGGTCGGCCTGGCCACCGAGGTCGCGCCCGCCCGGCACCGGAGCTTCATCGAGCGGTTGGCCTCCTGGGAGCGGGGGGACACCCGTCGAGGCTGGACCGCGGAGTACGCCCTGCACCTCTCAGCCCGCTTCCCCGACCCCGTCCCCACCCCTGTGGACAACCCTGGGCGTGTCATCGCAGGTCAGACGGTGCGTGGCACCCCACCACGTAGTGGTAGTTCTTCCCCCGAGCGCAGCGATGGGATGGTTGTTACCTCCACTACCAACGAATCAACAACACCCGCTGCGCGGGACGAGAACGGCGCTCCGCGCCGGGCCATGACACCAGGACACGCTCGGGATGATTTTGATGGGTGGGAGGGCTCCAGGACCTCTGCAACGGCCCTGATGCTCGCCTGGCGGGCCTCCGAACACTGCCCCCGGTGGGCACGGCAGTACGGGGCCCACCGCTGGTCAGGGGTCCTCAGCGCCGTCGCTGCGGCCGGGTGGACCGCCCGCGACCTCAACCAGCTGCTCACCGACCTCACCACCACCGGCCACCAGGTGCTCACCGCACCACGCCGGCCCATCTCCTACCTGTGCCACCTCCTCGGCCTCGTCGACATCAACGAACGCCCCACCGCCATCCCCGACGCCCACGCCGCCGCCGAGCTCGCCGCCCGCACCGCCCGCACCACCGCCCAGCTTGACGCCCGCGACACCCACACCGCCGCCCGCCACACAGCGGTCACCGCCCTCACCGGCCCCGGCCGAGCCGCCGCCCTCACCGCCGCCCACACCACCGCCACCGCCGCAGCCCACCGACGATCCGAACGCGAATCCGCCGAACGGTTGGCCCTGGCCGAGCAGGTCCAACACCGCCGCAACCAACGATGACCTGCTCATTTTCGGCTTGAGGGCACGGTTCGTCTCCCGGCAACGTGCGTGCAACCCCGGCGCCGACACGTACAGACAGACCCCCACTGTTAAAGCCTGGTGACGAACCAGCAGTACAGTGAGCAATACAACGAGAGATACAACGAGTGCAAGGGAAGACGAGCCGCAGCGAAGGTGCTGCAGCGGGAGGCAACACAAGCGGTGTGCAGATATTGCGGCGAGCCTCCGCCCAACCTGGAGCAGGTTCAACGAAAATCATGAGGTGAACGTGAACCGAGACGCGCTCAGCAGGGTCATCACCATCGCCAATGGCAAGGGTGGGGTTGGAAAGACGTCGCTCGCGACCACGCTCGCCGGCATGGCCGCCGAGGCCGGGTATCGAATCTTGATCATCG
This sequence comes from Rhodococcus antarcticus, assembly GCF_026153295.1. Lineage (NCBI taxonomy): Bacteria > Bacillati > Actinomycetota > Actinomycetes > Mycobacteriales > Nocardiaceae > Rhodococcus > Rhodococcus antarcticus. Next base: position 16,300 of record NZ_CP110616.1, read on the forward strand.
ATCTCGACCCGCAGGGCAACGTTGGTGAAGATCTCGGCTATACCGGCGCTGGGCGCGGTGATGATGGCGCGGGGCTTGTGGGGTCTCTCGCTGCAGGGCTACCCCTGGCCGTGACCGTGGAGGCCGCAAGGCCTGGTATCGACGTGATCAGCGGTGGGGAGCGTCTAGACGACCTGGCGGGGCTGCTGCTGTCCCGCCACCGCGGCGGCCACGCGGTAGCTGACGTACTTGCCGAACCGCTCAGCCGACTACTTGAGGCAAACGATTACGACCTGGTCATCATCGACAGTCCACCCGGTGAGCCCAACCTGCAGTTGCTTGCCTTGGGGGCCGCTCGCTGGCTGATCATCCCCACCCGAGGCGATGCCTCAAGCCTCAAGGGCATGGTGCGGATCGTGCAGCGCCTCGTCGAGGCCCGTCAGCACAACCCCAAACTGGAGCTGCTGGGTGTCGTCCTTTTCGGCATCGCCAGCTCGGCGACCCGCGTGAAGCGGGAAATTAGCGCCCAGATCACCGACGCTCTCGGGGGTGCCGCGCCCCTCTTCCTCAGCACCATCCGCCACTCTGTCGCGGCGACAGATGCCCGCGGCGCCGGACTGCTCATCCACGAACAAGCCTCACGCCTCGAGGGGGAGCCGTTCTGGAAGGCACTCAAGGAGGGTCGCAAACCCACATCGCCCGGAGCCGCACCTGCTCTAGCCAGCGACTATGCAAGTCTGTCGCACGAGATCTTGGTTCGCATCAGCGAACTCGAGCAGCAGCCGGCGGGCGACGAAGAGCACGCTGACGAGACGGTAAAGGCATGAGCTCACCTCAGCCGATGGCTACACCCAACTTGGCTGAGCTCCTGACCAAAAAATCAGCCAAACCGCCGTCCGAGCGCGGTGTTTCGTCGCCCATCGCCGTCCCGACCCTGGATGCAGCACCGCCCGCTGGGCCGGATGTCGTCGAAGGACCTACGGCTGAACAGGGTGTTGCCAAAAGTTCAGCACCCGCAGGTCCTCAGGCGTTCTCGGTGCAGGCACCGACAGCCTCGGTAGGAGAGCAGCGGGAATACCTACGCTCCATCGCGCTGTACCTACCCCGCACGCTGCACCAACAGCTCGGAGCCGCCGCTGCCGACGTGGGAGGGACGCGCACCGCGCTCATCCTTGGCGCCATCAACAGCACCCACGCGCGCCTCGGGCCGGCGCTCGCAGCCCCGGCACCAAGCGTGCACAGAGACGACCTGTTCGTCGTACCGCAGAACAAGCCAAGCTCTGAGCCGTCGGTGCAGACCACCATCCGGGTTACGGACGCCCAGTACGCGGCCATCACTGCTCTCGTCGCCGAGCACCACACGAACCGCTCGCGTCTCATTGCCACCGCACTGGAGCTCCACTTAGCCGAGACGTAGGGCCCGCGGGCAGCTGAAACCACGTCGTCGCGACCACACGGCGCGGCTGTCATGTCGCAGGACATGGGTGACGGTTCTGCATCAGGACATCGGTGATGGTGTGGGTGGTCGTGGGGTGACACTTCCCGCTCAGGCTCGGGTGGTGGCTACCAGTGAACCCATCGATCCCCGTGTCCGTCTCGCGATCGCTCAGTGGTGTAAGGATTCCCCTCGGGGTGCGGCGGTCCGGCATAATCGAACAGGTGTTCGATCCGTTTGTATCGTGGCCGGATGACTTCGAGCGCCCGAACCGGATCCCGGTGACCCCACCGAGAGCGGTGGTGGTGGACCTGGGGGCGATGTTGCCGGCGAACACCGCCCCGACGACGGGGTTGCCGATGCGGGTGGTGCAGGCGGGGTTGCGCCTGGTCGGGGATCAGGACGGTGAGCTGCTGGGGTGGGCGCGGGTCACCGACGGCCGGTGGGTGGGCCTGGTCCGCATGGAGGTGCCGGTGGCCGCCCACCGTGGTGTCCTGCCCATGCTCCAGTGGGTCCCCGCCACCGCCATCCGACCCCGCCGACACCACCAGGAGGGCGGCCGGGGCGAGGGAGGCGGACGGGGCCGGGCCTGACGCGGCGACCCACCGTCCCTGCCGCCGGCTCGCAGCTTCTGCCGCGCCACCCCGGGCAGGGCAACACCGGGTTGTCACTGCGGCAGGGCACCGATGGTGCCGGGCTCGTTCCTCGCCCCGCCCCATCGGCGCAGGAGGACGGGTGCCCCGGTCTCCTGCGTCGACCGGTGCAGCTGGAGCCGCCGCCGGGCGTTCGTTCCTCACTGACGACGTCGGTGTTGATCCCCCGGCCGCCCGGCTTCGCCCAGGATGGTGACAGCGGCCACGGGAAACTGCCCGGAGACGGTCAATTAGCTGCCCGGTGGCGGACATGGGAGTTGCCCGCTGGCGGTCATGAGATCTGCCCGACACGACGTCGTTCGCCTCGCCGCTTCTCGCGGTGGAGGCCCCTCCTGGGGTGCGGTTGGCGGTGCTGATGCGCCGTTCGCCCCCAGGAGGGACACCGTGAAGTCTGCCGAGGAGATCATGAACATGTTGGAAGCTTTCGACTTGACCGGGTCGTTGCGTGATGCCGGGGAGCTGTCCGGGGTTTCTCACCACACCGTCGCCCGGTATGTCGCGGCTCGCGACGCAGGCGGGATCTCTGATCGCGGCGCGCCGCGCCCGCAGCTGATCGACGCTTACGTGGCCAAGGTCGAGGAGTGGGTCGAGTGGTCGGCGGGCAAGGTCCGCGCCGACGTCGCCCACGACAAGCTCGTCGCGTTGGGCTTCACCGGTTCGGAGCGCACCACCCGCCGGGCGGTCGCGGTCGTGAAGGCGAACTTCCGGGTCGGGCGGGTCCGGGTGCACCGCCCGTGGGTCACCGAGCCGGGGATGTGGATCCAGTACGACTTCGGCGACGGGCCGATGATCGACGGGGTCCGCACCACGTTGTTCGTGGCGTGGTTGGCGTGGTCGAGGTTCCGGGTGGTGCTCGCGATCAGGGACAAGACCTCACCGTCGGTGATGGCCGCCCTGGACGTGACGATGCGCCGCATCGGTGGTGCGCCGACGTATCTGCTGACCGACAACGAGAAGACCGTGACCGTCGAGCACGTCGCCGGCATCGCGGTCCGCAACCCCGCGATGGTCGCCTTCGCCCGCCACTACGGCGTCACGTTGCACACCTGTGTCCCGGTGGACCCGGCGTCCAAGGGCGGTAGCGAGTCCTCGGTGAAGGTCGCCAAGGCGGACCTGGTCCCCACCGACACCAACCTCCTCGGGGCCTACGAGTCGTTCGCGGACCTGGAGGACGCGTGTGAGGTGTTCTGCGCGCAGGTCAACGCCCGGGTCCACCGGGTCACGCGCCGGGCCCCGGAGGCGATGCTCGCCGAGGAACGCCTGCGTCTGCACCCGGTCCCGGCCGACCCGCACACGGTCGCGTTCGGCCTGACACGGGTCGTGCCACCCAAGACGCCGATGGTCACCTTCGAGGCCGGGCAGTACTCCGTGCCGCACGAGTTGCTCGGGGCGACGGTCTGGGTGCGGGTGCACGGGCGCGGCGCCGACGAGCAGGTTGTCATCGTCCACGTCGGGGCCACCGGCCCGCTCGAGGTCGCCCGCCACGCCCGCGCGAGGCCGGGCAGCCCGCAGATCACCGACGCCCACTTCCCGCCCGCGCCGCCCGGCGCGCTCGGGCGGGTCCCGTTGGCCCGGACCGTGTCCGAGGCCGCGTTCTTGTCCCTCGGTGACGGCGCGAGGGTCTGGTTGGCCGAGGCCGCCGCAGCCGGCACCACGAAGATGCGCGTGAAGATGGCCCAAGCCGTTCAGCTCGCGAAGCTGTTCACCCGCGCCGACGTCGACTGGGCCCTGGGTCACGCGGCGGTCCATGCCCGCTTCGCGGAGGCCGACCTCGCCTCGATCCTGGACCACCACGCAACGATCACCGCGGCAGCCGGGCCCGTCAGCCAGGCCAGCGAGGACCGGTCCCTGACCCAGGGCACCGCGGGCTGGGCCACACTCGGCGCATCCACACCCGACGCGACGCAGGTGACCGCGTGAGCGCCCCGACCCGGACGTCCGTGCCGGTCGCCGGGGTCCCGGCCGCACCGGCGATGCCCGACGACGTCCAAGCACTCCTGCACCGCCTGCGCCTGCCGCACATCCGCGCCCACGCCCCCGAGGTGATCGCCACCGCCAAGGCGCAGCGGTGGGAACCGGTCGAGGTGCTGCGCGCCCTGCTCACCGAGGAAGCCGCCGGACGCGAACGCTCCGCGCTGGCGACCCGGCGGGCCGGCGCGGGGTTCCCCACCGGCAAGACCTTCGACGCCTGGAACCCTGGGGCGTCCTCGATCCCGGCCCCGACCCAGCACGCCCTGCGCACCCTGGAATGGGTCCACCGCCACGAGAACCTCGTGGTCTGCGGACCCTCCGGCACGGGCAAGACGTTCCTGCTCGAGGCCCTGGGCCAGCACGCCGTCGAGCAAGGACTACGCGTGGCCTGGTTCACCCTGGAAGACCTCGGCACGCTGCTGCGCCGCCACCGCGCGGACGACTCGGTGACCAAGGCCATCGCCCGGGTCCTGCGCGCCGACCTCGTCGTCGTGGATGACATCGGGCTCCTTCCGGTCTCTCAAGACGCCGCCGAGGGCCTCTACCGGCTCGTCGACGCCGCCTACGAGAAACGCTCGGTGGCGATCTCCTCCAACCTGCACCCAGCCGCGTTCGACGAGCTCATGCCCAAGACCCTGGCCACCGCGACCGTCGACCGGCTCCTGCACCACGCCCACCTCTGCCAGACCAGCGGCGAGAGCGTCCGGCAGGCCCAAGCCCTCGCCGGCCAAGGGGTGAGCCCCTTGAGCTGAGCACCCCAGCCGGTGACGGTCAGCACTGGGCAGATCCCATGACCATCACCGGGCACTTCTCGTGACCGCCACCGGGCAGATCTCACGACCGCCTCCGGGCAGAAACCCGTGGCCCTTGACAGATGGCGGCCCTGCCAGGGCAAGGGCCCGAGGAACCCGGCCCATCCGAGCCGGTGATCCGAGCCTCGCGGTGCTCGGTCGCTGCGCGAGACCACCCGCCCGGACGAGCCGGAACCCCCGCACCGCCTCACCGGGGTTCGGCCCCTGGCTGGGCCCCTGGAGCACTGCGTGCTCGGGCGGCCCGGGGGAGTGGTTGGCAGAACCCCTGCTGACACCCCGTGGTCACGACTGGTCCCGGGCCTCACGAAAGGTGGTGGCCTCCGATGTCTGGACAGCCCAGCACGCAGATCATCAGCACCTCCCTGGCGTTGACCGGGGAGCAGCGGGCCCGCCTGGACGCCCACGCCGCCGGCACCACCGAGGCCACCCTGACGGTGCTGTGGGGCTCGCTCATGCTCACCATCAGCGACCTGCACCAGGCGGTCCACGTGGCGAAGGCGTGGGCGCAGGCCGCCCAGCAGGCGGCCCGGCTGCCCCTGGGGGCGGTCCCGGCTCACCGGCACATTGACCACCGCCTGACCGGGACGTCGACGGTGGTGCGGCTGTGGGGGACCCCGGCGGTGGGCATCACCCACCAGCCTCACCGGGTGACTCCCGGGCGCAGGGTCATCACCGAGCACGTGGCGATCAGCATCGGGACCATCACGTTCCAGGTCCACGACCAGACCGCGTACCGCAGTGCCCTGGGGATCCTCACCCGCACCGCCACCCTCGCCGAGGCGGTGTTCGGACCCTGACCCCCGGCCGGGGGGTGGTGCCTGCCGGGCCCCGGGGGCCCGGCAAGCACCCGCCCGCACCGTCCCCCCGGCCGGCTCGGGTGGGGGTGGTTGTCCACACGGTGGTGCAGCTGTCCACACGGGTCCCGGACACGGGCCCGGCTCCGCCGGCAGTAGTTCACGCTGCGAACACCACCCACCACACCGTGAACTACGGACCTCGAGGAGCTCCCCTGTGATCATCTGGACTGCTAGGGCGTGTCTCCCATACGGGGGTTGAGGTGCGCGGCAGTCTGGAGCTGTGACGGATCAGCGGTCTCGGTTCGAGACCTTCAGCGACCAGGAGTGGGCCCGGGTCGAGGCGCTGCTGCCTTCGAACGCGGGCCGTAGAGGGCACCCGTTCGGCGACAACCGTCGGGTCGTGGAAGGGATCATCTACCGGTATCGGACCGGGATGGCGTGGCGTGATCTGCCCCGCGAGGTGTTCGGGCCGTGGCAGACGGTGTGGAAGCGGCACCGTCGTTACGCCGCGGACGGGACGTGGGACAGGGTGTTGGCCGAGCTCCTGGCCCAGGCCGACGCGGCAGGCAAGATCGATTGGTCGACGTCGGTGGACGCCACGATCAGCCGTGCCCATCAGCACGCCACGAACACGACCCGCCCCGATCAGGACACAGGGGGCTCGGTCGAATTACACGAATTTGCCGGTCGGGTTCGTCGCCAGCCCGCTGGGGGGTGAGCGTGAACCTGCAGGTCACGGGGTGGGTCGCTCACGTGGGGGGCTGACCACCAAGATCCACGCCGCGGTCGACGGCCACGGTCGCCCCTTGGCGGTGGTCGTGACCGGTGGGCAACGCAACGACGGGGCGATGCTCGCCGAGGTGCTGGCTGACATCCGGGTGCCCCGCGTGGGTCCCGGACGCCCACGGACCCGCCCCGACACCGTGATCGCCGACCGGGCCTACACCAACGGTGTCAACCGCAGGATGCTCGCCGGCCGGGGGATCAGGGCGGTCATCCCGCAGAAGAGCACCGAGATCACCGCCCGCACACGCAGAGGCTCCAACGGTGGGCGACCACCAGCCTTCGACGCCGAGACCTACAAGAACCGCAACGTCGTCGAACGCTCCTTCAGCCTCACCAAACAGTGGCGCGGCCTGGCCACCCGCTACGACAAGCTCGCCATCACCTACCGCTCCGCAACCGTGCTCCAGGCCTGCATCCGCTGGCTCCGCCTATTAGAAGACACGCCCTAGTACCGGCGATTCCGGTGCCGCCGGCACCCGCGCCTTGGCCGCGACCGAGGCCACCGAGGCGGTGCTGGCGCACTGGGGGCGTCAGCACCCGGTGACCGGGGCGGGGGAGGGGGTGCGGATCTGTGTGGAGGCCACCGACGCCTACATCGGCCCGGCCCGCGACGACGCGGGCTGCTACGAGCTGACCGGGACCACCGTGATGATGGACATGGTCCGCGACCACCTCGCCCAGCCCACCCCCGAGACCGACACCGGTCAGCGGTGGTGACCCCCACCCGGCCACCCACGCCGCGGCCACCCACGCCGCGGCCACCCACGCCGCGACCACGCACCCCGAGATCAGCCGCGAATACGACCACGGCCCCCCTGCGGGGCGGCAGGACGGAGGACCCCGTGAGCACCGACCCCAGCACCACCGGGGGCCCGGACGAGGGTGAGCATGCCGGGCTCGAGGTCGATGAGCGTCTTGACGCCGGCGACCTCATTGAGGACCCCCGCCTGGACTCCGAGGCCCTGTGCCTGTGTGGGGTGCTGTGGTCCACCGCGGCCGCCGCCGGCCCGGTGGTGGAGCTGCTGGCTGCGGGGGACTTCACCCGCCCCGCCCACGGTGCCCTGTTCACCCTGATCGCCGAGCAGCTGCGCCGGGGGCGCCCGCAGGACCCGGCGTCGATCGCCGCCGTCATCACCGGCCAGGGCACCGGCGCCCACCAGGGGTCTCTGCTGACCCGGGCCCTGGCCGATGCCACCGCCGCCGGGGCCACCCCCGAGTCGGCCGGGCACCACGCGGTCAACGTCCTCAGCGCCGCCTACCGGCGTTCCTTCCACACCGCCGCCGCCGCCCTGGCCCAGGCTGCGGGGCAGCTGCCCACCGATGCCCTGTTCGACCACCTCGTGGCCATCGGGCGTACCCAGCGCACCGCCACCGAACGCCTGCAGCACGCGGCCACCGCCCTGGACTCCTCCCGCACCCCTTGACAGGCCAGTCGACACCTACGGTGGTTGGTGCGCCGTCCGCGGTTCCCCCCCGATCTCGCGGGCGGCGCCCACCTCGACATGCCCATGGTTGTCGACCACCGTGTCGGGGGTGCCATGGGGGGGCGCCGTGGGGGGTGCCGGGCGGCCACGGATGTGGCGGGTGAGCGCACGGAGACCCTCGTGCGTCACGGGCCTCGTCTGAACCCCACCCCGCTTCGTCCAGCCCCGCTTCGTCCAGGTCGTGGCCTGCCGTGCTCCTGGGGGATCAGGCCCACCCTCCCGGCTCCACGGGCTCGCGGTGGTTATGCCCCCGCCGTCTTGCCGCGCCTGGTGACAGGGGGGGTGGGGGTGGGTGTCCACCACCAGCCGGGGATGGTGTCCAGTGCGGTGATCTGGTGGGGGGTGAGCCGCCCGTGGCGTCCTTGGAGGCGTTGGTTGTCGGCCCACACCACGATGGTGACGCCCTGGGTGTGGGTGCGGCGGGGGATGTTGGTGAGTCCACCGTGTGCGTGGGCGGTGGTGCGCAGCAGGGCGAGGGTGGTGTTCCAGTGCTCGGCCCTGGGGTTGAACTGCCACCCGGGTATGGCCTGCAGTGCGTGGACGCGGCCAGGGGGCAGGGCACCGGTGCGGTGCAGGGTGCGGACCCGGCCGACCCAGGCCCCCAGGGTGAACCCGCAGGGGTGGATGTAGAACTGGGTGGGGCTCGCTGACCCTGTTTCCTGCTGGTAGGCACGCAGCAGGGCCAGCCCGTGGTGGAAGCGGGCGTCGCGCTCACCCCACACCCACCCGGGTAGGGCGTTAAGGGTGGTGAGCTGGTGGGCGGTGAGGATGCCGCGGGTGTGTCGGCGGCGTGTCAACGCCGGGTGAATCTTGACCCCCTAATGCTGTTTGAAAGTTGACCCCCTCGGGGTCGTTCAGCTGGTGGGGGGTCGGTGCTTGCGGGTGCGGTAGGAGTCACCGTCGAGGGCCAGGACGGTGGCGTGGTGGACGAGGCGGTCGATGGTCGCGGCGGCGACGATGTCGTCGCCGAGGGTCTGGCCCCACTGGCTGAAGGCGAGGTTGCTGGTGACGATGACCGACCCCGTTTCGTAGCGGCTGGCGATGAGCTGGAAGAACAGTGATGCGGCGGCGGCGTCGAGGGGCAGGTAGCCGACCTCGTCGATGATGAGCAGCCGGTAGCGGTGGAGCTTGCGCAGCTCGGTGTCGAGGGTGTTGCGGTCGTGGGCGGCGGCGAGGCGGTGCAGCCAGCCGGTGGTGGAGGCGAACGCGACCGGGTAACCGGCTTCGCAGGCCTTCATGCCGATCGCGATGGCCAGGTGGGTCTTGCCGAGCCCGGGTGGGCCGAGCAGGACGACGTTCTCCCGGCGGGGGATGAAGGTTGTCGTCGCGAGGTGGGCGAGGGTGTCGCGGGTCGCGGTGGGCAGGCCGGTGAAGCTGAAGTCCTCGAGGGTCTTGGTCTGCGGGAAGTGCGCCCCAGCGACCCGCAGGCGGGTGCCGTTGACGGTGCGGGAGGCGACCTGGCGGGCTAGGACAGCAGCGAGGTAGGTCTCGTGCGACCACGTCTCGGCGCGGGCCTGGGCGGCGAGGTCGGCGAAGGTGTCGGCGATGACGGGGGTCTTCAGCTCGCGGGCGAGCAGAACGATCTCGGCGTCGACGTTGCGGGCGGCGCTGCTCATGGCGTGACCACCTGCAGGTGCCGCGCGGCCGCTGGCGGCGTGGGGGGTGCAGGTGGTCGGGGTGCGAGCCCGAAGGTGGTGTCGTAGTCGCTCAGCGCCCGGCGGGCCACGACCAACCCGGCCTGCCTGGCCGTGGCCGAACCTGTCCCACCTGGTGCTGCCGCGGTGCTGCTCGGGCGTTGCTGGAACGCGGTGCGCAGGCCCTTGGCGGTCACCACGTGCTCGGGGTCGGTGATGGTCAGTGCCCGCGCCCAGGACCGGGGGTGGTCCGCGACGAGGACGTCCGCGCAGCGGGCCTGGACCCGGTGCAGGTCGCAGCGCAGCTCGACCATCCTCCCGATCACCGACGGGCAGACGCTGTAGTCGTTGCCAGCCACCCGCACGTAGTAGTCACGCCCGAGGCGGACCTGCGCGCGCCAGCCCACGACCGGCGCCACCGGCGGCAGGGCCCCCATCGCGGCCCGGTCACCGCCGAGACGCGCCGCCGGGGTGGACCCGGTGGCCCTCACCAGGCGCTCGTTGGCCCTGGGCAGCCAGTCGGCGAGCTGATCGTTGAAGTCCTCCGGCCCGGTAAAGCGCCGCCCCGGCAGGAACGAGGTCTGCAGGTAGCCGTTGGCCCGCTCGACGACCCCCTTGGTCTCCGGGTCCCGGGCCGGGGCCTGCCAGATGCGGGTGCCCAGGGTGCCGGCGAAGGAGCGGGCAGCGACGGTGAGCCGCTGGTGCTGGCCGATGCCGGCCTCGTTGTCCCAGACGAGCATCTTCGGGACCCCACCCAGACCGCTCAGCAGCGACCACATGCCGGCGGTCAGGTCGGTGCTCGTCCGCGACGGCAGCGCCATGGCCATGATCCACCGGGAGAACCCGGCGACCATCGTCAGCACCGGTGGGGCCAGCAGCTGCCCCGGTGCCACCGGCACCACCGCCGTGTTGGGGAACCACAGGTCGCACTGCACGACCTGACCCGCCTCGTAGGTGGTCCGGTCAGCCGGGTCGACCGGACGCACCCGCGGGCGCAGCAGCGCCACCCGCGCCCGCAGCACCGAGCTCGACCCGGTGTAGCCCAACCGCTCGGCAACCACCGTCGCGGGCATGTCCGGGAACTCCGACAGCAAGGCCACGATCCGCGGCTCCAGACCATCCATCACCGACCCCCGCGAGGGACGCTCATACCGAGGTGGCTCCGCCGAACCCAACGCCGAGCGCACCGTGTTCCGAGCCACCCCCAGCCGACGCGCGATGGCCTTGATCGGCATGCCCTCCGACAGGTGCAACCGACGAATCTCAGCCCAGTGCTCCACAGTGATCACTCCTCAGGGTCACCGAGGGGTCAACATTCCACCGGCACCAGGGGGTCAGTCTTCACGCGGCGTCGACACGGCGGACGGTGTGCACCCAGGCTCCCAGGGGGTAGCCATGGTGGGTGGCCTGCTCCGGGACCACCGCGTCACCGTGCTCGGTGATCCACCCCTGCAGGGCGGTGAGCCCCTCGGCCCAGTGGAAGGGCTGCCGGTTCTGCCGCCACCGCCACCCCGGTAACGCCTCCAGCTCGGCTGCCCACTGCGGGCGTAGCTCCCCGCTGGCGTGGGCTTGTCGTCGTCGTTGTGCCCAGTCCCCGACCCGGAAGCCGTCGACGACGGTGTCGCGGGGTGTTTGTGCGGTGCCGTGGCGGGCCACGTAGGTGCGCAGGTGGGTCAGGCCTTCCAGGAACCGGTCGCGCTGGGTGCGCCCCCATGACCATCCGGGCAGGGCCTGGAGCACCGCGACCCGCTCCGGTGGGAGTTGCCCGGCCCGGTGGGTGTCTCGGCAGCGGGCCGCCCACCGTCCCAGGGCGAACCCGTCGACCACCAGGTGGGTCGGTGGGGTCGCCGACCCGTGGGCGGTGACGTAGGTGTGCAGTGCAGCCACACCGCGCTCCCAGGTGGCGGCACTGGTCTCGGCCCGGCTCCGCGGCCGACCCCCGCCCCCGTCCGCCCCGTCCCCCGTGTCGCTGTTGGCGCTGTCGCCGCTGTCGCCACTGGGTGGGCTCATGGGCGGGATGGGTCGTCGTGGGTGGCCCCTGGGGTGGGGGGGTGGTCGAGGTTCTCCCGGTAGGCCAGAACGGTAAGGATCAGCTCGTCGGCGGTGTCCTGGGGCAGGTTGGCCGTGGCGGTGGCGACCACCAGGTCCAGGGTCTGCTCCGCGCGCACCCGGACCTGCTCGGCGACCACCTGCGCCTGCGCCGCCCGCACCGCGTGCTGTTGGGTGGTGTGCTGGGCCCGGGCCACCATGGCCTCGGTGTGGCGGGCCTCGAGGAAGAACACCAGTGCTGCTGCGCTGGCGGCGGCCGCGGTGACCTCACCGTGCACCACAGTGACGACGATCGCGACGCCCAGCAGGAGTCCGACCACGCTGTGGGCGGCGACCCGCACCCGCACACGCACCGGCCACACCGTCGACGAGTCGGGCATCCGGGGACGCTAACACCAGCGCACCCCCACCAACCCGGCCCCGAAACAGCTCACGCGAGGTCGGCTCGGGGGTCGTCCGTGCGGTGGTCGTCCGTGCGGTGGTCGTCCGTGCGGTGGTCGTCGGTAGAGCCGGGCCGGGGTGGGTGGCCCCCCACATGCCCGTGGTGGGGTCCTGTGTGTGGTGCCGGCCCCGGGCATCGTTACGACCTGGCCACGCATCAGGCGGACCTGCCACCACCCTCAGCGGCGTTCAGCGTGCGTACAGGTAGGCGGGGGCATGGTGAGTCCTGTCGGCCTGCAGAGCGTGGGCCGGATCGGGAAAGGACCCCCTTCATGAAGCTCAACAAGCGGATCGCCGTGGCGGCCCTGGGCGTGCTGGCCGTGGGCGGCATCGGAGCGGGCGTGGCGAACGCCGCCACCACCACGAACTCGCCGACCACGACCACCAGCGTCAACGCCCCCGCCACCCCCGGGGACACCCCCGACGCCGCCGACCACGCCGACGGCCCGGGTGACGTCCAGAACGGTGACCAGAGCGGCCCCGACGTCCCGGGTGCGGCCGAGGCCCCGGAGGCCCCGGGCGCCTGAGCGTCACAGCTCACCACCCGGGTGAGTCGGTGACCTCCAGCGACGGCATCGGCACCGGGTAGGCGAGTGGTCACCAGAAGGGCCGGGCAGCGGATGCTGCCCGGCCCTTCTGACTGTCCGGACCCCGGCGCTTGCCTGCACGTGTACCAGCCGAGCGTCGATGACACGGTGCTGGTCATCGCGAAGGCGGCAGCGTGGCGAGCGTGCCTCGGTCAAGGGTGACGAGCAGCGTGAGCGGCTGCGCGCTGTCGACGGCCTTGACCCCGACGTCGTCAAGGGGGAACGGGCCGATGTCGGCGCCGACGGGAAAAGCGTCACCCTGGTGGCGGTGGTGAGGCGCGCGGGGACTGTGGGACGGCGACCGGGCGCTGGGACGGGCCGGGTGTTCGTACCTCGGGGTGGCACCGCACTGGGGTGCTTGCCAGGACCCGGCCTCAGCCCGACGGTGAGGGCGAACCCCACCCTACGTGCCTAAACCGTTCGTATTTGGAACGTCGTGAGAGGTGTCCCCGCCGCGCTGCGCCCGAACCTCGCACCCTCGGGTGTGAACGGGACTTCCTGCTCCCAACCTCTGCTACAGCGCGGTTGACTGGCGGCTGTCGTCGAAGCCAGACGCTGCCGTGTGCAGGCCGTTGGTCAATAGCGCAGGTCGTTTCCAGCGGGTGATTTGCGCGACGCTGCTGCGGTTGCGGCGGCTGTTGTGGTTGCCTGACGCTGTCCCGCATACGGTTGTGACGGCTCCGGCCCGTACGGTGCTTGACGATGCGGGTGGCGGGCAACTTCTCGTAGTAGTTCTCGACGCGCGTTCGGGTCGCGCTCGCCTTGCCCTGGGAAGGAGACGACCGTGCTGACGCCCCTCGACGATTCGCTGTCGACGCCCGGTGCCAGGCTTTCTGCGCTTTTGGCAGTTTCGGAGTTGACGGCCGCGCAGCTCTCGGTGGGCATGCTGCTAGCGGAGGCCGTGCCGGTCGAGCGAGTACTCGATGGGACGTATGAGCCGTCGGTCAGCGAGCTACTTGGTGCTGCCGACGTGCTTGAGGTGCCTGTTGCTGTACTCACTGGTGAGCTACCAGTGAGTGGCCACCTAGGGGTGAGCCTTCGTCTGGGGCGTATTCGTGGCGCGGAGGCCCTCAGCGGCCCGCTCGCCTACGCAAACCGGTTGCTCGACCACGGGGCGCTGCTCGACAGCTGGTTTGGCCCCGCTGCCGCGCCGCTGCGCGAGTCGCTGAGCCGCGTGATGCTCTCGCGCGACAAGTTCGGCAAGGCGGCTGGCATGGTCACGGCCGACCGGGTCCGCGCGGTCCTCGACCTGGGGGACGACGGGCCGATCACGGACATGGTTGCCATGGTCGAGAGCTTCGGTATCCCAGTCGCTTCCTTGCCGCTCCCGGCGGGGGTTCACGGGCTGAACGTGCGCGACCTGCGCACGGGGGGAGCACACAGGGTCATCCTGGTGTCGTCGACGGACGTCTGGGCAAAACAGCGTTACACGCTCGCGCACGAGCTTTGCCACGCGCTCTACGACGACAAGGACCAGGTCATCGTCGACAGGGCAGAGGAGCCCGAGGCGTTGCCGGAGTGGCGGGCCGAGTCCTTTGCCCGCCACCTCTTGCTTCCGACACGTTCCGTGCGCGAGGCGGTCCGCCGAGCGCCGGCGGGGCCTCGACGCTGGCAACAGGTCACAGCGTCGCTTATGGCGCGCTTCGGTGTGTCTCGAGACGCCACGGTGATCGCGCTACAGGAGGACGGCGGCGTGCCGTCCGTGGAGCTGGACTCCGTCCGGTCCGCGCGTGTCGACGATTTGCTGGCGGCGGCGAACTTGGTGGACCAATGGCGCGAGTTTTGCGTAGCCGAGCATGCGGAGTCGGGCTCGCCGACGCTTGTCTCGCGAGCAGCGCAGGCGTACGGCAACGGGTGGGTCCGCGCGGACCTTGTCGCGGATCTGATGCGTGGTGACATCGAGACCGTGGAGCGTGAGCTTGCCGCTGCTGGCTGGCAGCCCTCGTCCTAGCGGTTGTGTTGGCCTTGGTCAGGGGCAAAGTGCACAGGTTGAGCCACCGCTGACGCACTGGAACGGAGTCGTGTCCGTGGGGGCGCACGCCGCCGGGATCCCGGAGACGTCGTTGCCGAGGCGGAACCTCCGTAAGCACGTGTTGGGGTCGAGGGTCGGATCGGAGCATGAGAGCTCGGCAATGACGTCGGCGGCGTGCCGGCTAGACAGTCCGTGTGCGTTTGCGACGACGCTCGCGCCGACGTCGTTGGCGAGGATGACGTGTCGACCCCCTCCCGCCGCGGCTTTCGCAGCCAACACGATGATCTCGGCCTCCCCGCCGTGCTTGTGCGGGGACTGGTCTGCGCCCGGCAGAGCACGGAGCTGGGCCTGAACCTTCTCGACCTGCTTCGCGTCTTCGGTCGTTAGCTCGACGGGCGATAGAGCGTCATCGCCCAGCAGGAGCTTGGTGTAGGCCGTGCTCGCCGCGCTGGAGACCCGGAAGTCGCGGGCCGACGTTCCACTTCCGAAGGCCAACCCTCGGATCTCCCGTGTGATGCGAGGCGCGAGTCGGGTGCGCTTGCGGTAGTGGGCCCGGAACTTAGTGGGCATGTCGTAGTCGTCGTGAGAGTCGGGCGGGTTTGGGGACGCATGGATACTCAGGAGAACCCCGGTGTCGGGCCAGGCCACGTACTGCGGATCACCGCGCCGGGAGATCGTCGGATCAACGGCGTACAGGGCTGGATGCGGTGGTCCCGGCGGCCGCGCTGCAGGCGGGATTATCGCCGTTCGCTTGGGCATGAGCGCCGGAGACGGACTAGCCATCGGGTCAGGCATGTACTTCGGTCCTCCTGAGGATGGGCGACCTACGCAGCTGAGCGCTAGAACGGTGGGGGTTCATCCTCGTCGTCCCGCCAGCTGTCGGGCCTCGAGAGGGACTGGCCGCCAGAAGGGTTCTGGTGCGCGTCACGATCCGGGCACCACTTCCGGACCGGACACCAGACGCAGTGCGGGCCGGGAGCGGCTTCAAACGTCGTGTCGACGTGCCAGTCGTCGACGGCACGACGCACGTCGGCTCGGGCGACAGCCACCTCGACTGGGTCGTCGGTGGCCCACGCCCAAACCTCAGGACCATCCGGTCCAAGGATCTCGAGCTCGACAACACCGGCCACCGCGGCGTGGAGGGCCGCAAGCCCAGCGTCAAGCAGGGCCAGCATGAACGGGACCTGCAGATACCGGCTGTAAGCGTCGTCCTTGTCCCCAGGCGGGGACTGCATGCTTTTGGTCTCACGGATCACGAGCCGGTCCCCGAGCCGATACAGCAGATCAGGCTTGGTCGCCGGGACGACCTGCGCGGAAGCATCCCAGCCATAGATCGTCTCCTCAACGGCAACAACGGCCGCGCCGCGGGTCTGGAGCGGGCACACGGCGATGTGGCCGCGCAGGTAGGGGTAGGCCGCCGCATAATCGTCAGGTGTCAGGACTCCGCCCGCCAGCCCTAGCCCGGCGCCGCCCGCGGGGTTAGGTAGGTCGGCCTCGTTGCAGGCTGTCCCGCGGTGATGTGCGGTTTCCAACCAGCGGTGCACCGCGTCCCCCCGGACTATCGCGTCGCTATCAACGGGCTCCTTCGGCAGGTGGGCCTCCGCGTCGAGGAGCCATTGCGCTGGGCACCGCGCGTACTTCTCGAGCGCGGTAGGCGATACGGAGCGCGAGACCACGCCCACGGCCGTCTGTCCGAGCATCCCGTCGACCTGAACCGGGCCCCCGCAGACACCCGTCACCTTGCAATCACCACACGACCGGCATGGGACGACGTGGTCCTGCTCCACCAGCGCCCTTGCTCGATCACGGCCTTCGGTGACGAATATTGTCGTCGCCTCGTCCGGTGTGCCGTCGAAGAGGACAGCACAGCTGGCGTCCCCGGCCCCGATTTCGACGACGCGTACCCGGCGCGCCGCAGGAAGGCTGGAGACCGTCGCGGCGACGTATGCCGCGGTCGTAGACCAAGCCACGTCCGCGGCGGTGGGGACGTCGTGGGCGGACCCGACTCGGACGCGACGCACCTCACGCACACCGTCGACCGTCGTGTAGAGCGTCCCCCACACCGTGAGCCGTCGGGCGGGCGGCCCGACGGCAGGGTTTAGAGCCAGCACCTGCAGCGGGCCGAGGTCCGCCTCAATCGAGTCGTGTACATCGAGGACGTTCTCCACGGCGGTCTCGACGTATGGCCGGATCAGCCGAGGGACGCCTCGGGCGTCGAGCTGGCGCAGCAGCCAGGCGTGAAGGGCGGCGTAGTCATCAATACCATCAATTCGGTGCGCCTCCGCCACGAGTTCGTGCACGTCCCTCAGGACGAACGGCATGTCGTCCGAGTAGGTCTGGTGCCACGATGCCGCCTTGACCTTCGGACGCGTTTTGAACGCCATCCGTCGTCCGCATGCACAGTCGTCGGCCATGTTAGTCGCCGAGATCTTGAGCAGGGCACGGTCGCCCACAAGGTCCAGCGGCGGATCCCATGGCACGGCGTTGCCTCCCTTCGGCTTGATGGACCGTATACGCCGTCTCCGACAGACGCACGCGGTCCCGCGAGAGCGTTACCCGGCGTGCTGGCTGATCGCAAGAGGCCATGCTGTTGCGTTGGTTTCGCATAGCTGGGACTGGGTCGGCAGCAATCTCCATGTGCCCGGCCGGGATGTCGGAACATCACGAACGACAGCTTGAGGGTGGCGAGATGGTGGGCTGGCGGAGCCCCTCAGTGAGCACTAAGACGTGCTGAGAGGGTGTCGACGACGCATCCAAGCCCAGATGAATTCACGATCAACCGCGCGGCACCGACTTACTAGAAGTTGCCCTTCGAGCGGTTGTGTGGAATACAAAGCATCTCGCAGTTTGCCAAGTCCGTCGCGCCGCCCTTAGACCAAGCCGTTACGTGGTCAGCGTCCATCTCGCTCCGCCTGTAAATTCGCGTCTTGTTGGTATTTCCCCCGGCCGCGCACACCGGGCAGTTCGACGCAGCCCCGGCCTCAGCGTTGACCGTTTGCTGGGCGTAGCGCGTCGCGATGGTCTTTTCGTCGAAGACCCTCACCGCAAGGAGGCGCGGGTCAGTCCCGCCCCCAAGAACGTACTCGTAGACACCTCGGCGCTTATGGACCGCAGGATCACCAAGTAGGCTGGAGACCCGAGCGTTGACCGTCGAAGCATTGTACGACTTCGAGTGAAATGTCTCGTAAAGCCGACCCCACTCCAGGCCACGCATCTCCTTGTCTGGTGTCCGAATAAACACACTCCCGATCCAATCCACGACCGACGTGAAGTAGGTCTTGAGGCCAGATATCGAGTCGTCGAGTCGGTGCTGCGCAAGATAGGCATCAACGTTGAGCTGCTGGCTGGTGGCGACCCAGGAAAGCGCCTCGGCGAGAACTTCTTGCCGTTTCGGGTCGCCTTTGATGTATGAGCCCCATTTCTGGAGGTTGGCATTGGCCGAATTGGAGAACTCTGCCTTGGCTAGTGTTACGAACGGACCGGAGTAGATTGCGTTCAGGAGTTCCTGGGGGGTGAGCGGAACGCCGGAAATATTGATGGTCTGAAACCAGTCCTTGATCTCGCGTTCTGTTCCTGAACACTCGTAGACCAACAACTCTGAGTCGACGATTCGGCCTTGGTCCTCAGGTGGCAAGGAGGAGAACGTCTGCTCCCTGCCTTCAACTTTGATCGCGAACTTGCCAGTGACAAACCGGCCGACAGACGTGATGCGCTGCTGTCCATCGAGGACTTCGAGCCCGTCAGCGGTGACGTTGAAGTAGATCAGGCCTAGCGGGTAGCCCTTCAAGAGCGAGTCGATGACGGCGACGTCCTTCTTGCCGTCGTTATAGATGTAGTTACGCTGGTACTCCGGTTGAATCGTAAGTGCTCCGGACAGCCCGAACAGCCCCTTACCTTCCAGCTCGTTGTAGACAAACCCGTCGAGGGCCTTCGCAACCGTATAATGTTTGAGGTTGGTCTTCACTAGCCAGTCTTTCGCTGGATAAAGATGCGCTTGTACATGCGTTTGACTGGGTACCCGACGTCGAAGTAAGTCCCAGCGCCGAAAGAGTCCGCCCGGATGTAGCACCCCTTCGATCCAGTATTTGATTTCGCTAGCACACCATCGACGAATTTTCGCTTAGCCGAGTACGTCTTCGTCGGACGAAGGTCGGATTCGTCTGTACCCAGTATCTCGAATTGATCTGGGTTGTATTTAGCCAGCCACGTGATTGGCACGCCCATGACGCCGTCAAAGTCAGATGGAATCGCGTCGCTAAAGGGCACCTCGATCGCGTCGAAGTTGTCGTATCGCTGATACTCAGTCCCGCCACCAAGTGTCCCGATCAGCTTCTTGTTGTACCTTAGATTGTCCGTCATTGTCATCAGTTGGAGTGGCTCGTGGCGGCGGCCATGCTCTATGTTGGTGAACCACTGAACACCGGGAACCCGGACGATACCTTCGCCCCGCTGCTCAACCCACGGACTGTGGACAGAATACGGCGTGTGAAAATGAGCCATGTTGCGCGGAAATCCTTTCCCGAGCCACATCTGGTTGTCCTTGATCCGTCTGAATACCTCTCGGTAGGCAATCGCGTTTTGGTTGCCGATCATCGAGAACCTCACGCGGCCCTCAACCAGCCAGTCGACGAACTCGCGGAACAATGAAAACGGAGGGTTCGTAATGACAATGTCAGCCCCATCACGTAAGGCGGTGACCTCTGCACTGCGAAAATCGCCGTCCCCCTCCAGGTAGTCCCACTGGAGGTCGTCGATATTTACGACGCCGTCCTTATTGAGATCCTTTGGCTCAAGGACAAATTTCTTGCCGTTGAGTCGCGTTCGTCGGCTATCAAATTTCGGGTCTTCGGTTTCGAAGAGCGTGGGCGTAAGAAGGTCCCCGGCAGGGTTACTGTCGGGCGCAAACGAAGTGGAGATGAGCCGTTTAATTCCGTAATCCATAAAGCGAAGAGCGAAGAACTTTGTAAAGTTGGACCATTCGGGATCATCACATGGGAGGAGTACGACTTTATCGCGAAAAACGTTTGGGTCGTACTCAAGATATGCGTTCATTTCTCGCTCGATATCTGCCCATTGAGTGTAAAATTCGTCGTTCTTGACGGCCTTTGCCCGACCCAATATCTCGTTGCCAGCCCCTGTGGTCACGCCCTGCCCTTTCCCCATGCTTGCGTCGCACCGACGCTCGCGGCTCCCATTATGGGCGCAAGCCGGTCGATGACCTCTGTCGGCCCGTTCGACGCGGCGCAGGGCGCGGTTGGGTCGAGGTGCTCACCGACCACCAGTACGGCTGGCTCTCCGTCGTGGGCGTTGCTGGTAGCAGTCGCATGCTGTCGGGTCCTGGCGGATACAGATGAGCCCCGCGCGAGCGAGGGCCCAGCTGGCGCCGAAACCACGCGTCGGCCACGTCGGCCACGTCGGGACCGCCGTTGCCGGGCGGTGGCAACGCTGGACCCGTGTTGCTCATTCGCTCGGTTGTGAAACACCGCCCGGACTTTGACGGCAGGCTCTGGCGGACCGGCCCCGGTGGGTCTGTTGGTGGTTGTTCTGTGGGGGTCAGCGCACGATCAGGGGTTCGACGGCGTCGACGATCTGCTGGGCGAGGTAGAGCTCGCCGTCGGTGTTGGGGTGTTCGCCGTCGTCGGAGACGAACTGGCTTTCGGGGCCTTGGAACCATCCGAGGGTGAGGGGGTCGAGGAAGTGCCCATCGACCTGTGTGGTGGCGGTGGCGAGGTCGTCGCGGATGGTGGTCAGGTCGACGCCAGGGTCGGCCGGGACCGATGGGGGCCCCACGACGAGCAGCGTGGCGGTGGGTGCGAGGTCCCGCACCTGGTGCAGGGTCTGGGCCATCGCCGGGGCGACATCGGGTTGGCCGGCGTCGTTGTCGGAGCCGAAGACGACGACGATCTGGGCCTGGGCGAGGACGGCCCGGTTGACGAGGTCGAGGAAGACGTTGCCGTTGTCGCCGGGTGCGACGTATCCGGCGCCGTTCTCGGAGGCGTTGGTGATCTGCACGTGCTGGCCGCGTGCGGTGAACAGTGACAGTGCCTGCCGTGTCCAGGGGTCGCCGGGGGTGGCGAACCCGGTGCTCAGCGAGTCCCCGATCACGACCAGCCGCGTCGCCGCACCCGTGGTCGGCGGGCGGGTCGCCGCACCCGTCGCAGGCGGGGGTACTGCCTCCGTGCGGCCCGCGCAGCCACCGACGAGGACCACCGTCACGGCCGCCGCCAGTGCGGCGAGAGGTCGGGTCGCCGGGTGTCGTCGACGGGTTCCGGGCACTCCCCACGGTACGTCGGCCCCGGGGCGAGTACCGACGCGGTCGAGCAGTCGCATAGTGGTCGTCGTCCGACCTCGGGCCAAGGTCGTTGCTCAGGGTGACCACTCCGACCGCGCGTCTAATTCGGTCGGTTATGAAACGCCGGCGTGGGGTCTGGGCGTTTGTTACGGCTGCGGCTACCCGAAGCTCAGGCGAGGTCAGTGCGGTGGTCGGCGGCGGAGCGCTCCGTTGCGCCCGCGGTGGGCTCGGTGTCCGCGGTGGGGTCGGTGGGGGAGTCGACCTGGTCGGGGTGCAGGGAGGTCAGGGCGACCTGTATGACGCCACCGGCGAGGTCGGTGAGGATCGCGTTGTCAGCGCTGACGGAGTGGACCAGCCAGGGTCGTTCTTGGCGGCCGCGCATGACGGTGCTGCCTGGGAGGGGGAGGTGGCCCTCGACCCCGGTGGTGTGGATGACGGTGAGGGCGGTGCTGTCGGCGGCCACGGCGATGAGGGTGGCGGCATCGTCGGCGTCAGCGGTGTCGGGGACGGCCAGCGTCACGAGCACGGTCACCAACCGCTCACCAGGCTTCACAGGTGCAGTGTCCTCCGTGTGCGGTTCACCACCACGGGGGCGAACGCGGGCCAAGCCGTCGGCTGGGCGCCGTTGCCGCCCGTTGGTGCGCATGGCCCGTGTTCCGGGCTGAACTGGAGAACTCGACAGTCGAGCGGGGTGGGTGCATATTCGCTCGGTTGTGAACCACTGCGCGGACCCCGCGCTGCGCGGAGGGCCCGGTTGCCGAAGCAACCGGGCCCTTCGACGTAGGGGAGACGTCAGGACTGCAACCAGATGATGTGCCTCGCAGCGATCACCTCCGTCGGGTTGGGTCTGGACTGTGTTGTGCGCACTCATGCGCTGCCCCGTGCAGCGCCTCAGGTGATCCCTCTGTGTCTGCCGATTTTTTAGCACCGGTCTCCACACGCGTCAACACCCGCGAGGCCCCGACTCCGCGGCTACTGGAGGTCAGGTATTGGGGTGGGCGTGCAGCAGCCCCCTTCGTGCGGCTTCCACCGCGGGCTCCGCGTGAGCGCAGCCAGCCAACCGAGCGACCCGTCACCCCACCCGCCCGCATGTTCATGCAGTGCGCTTCATGAGCACGAATACGAGCGGTTGTGGAACACCGAGCGAGCACTGCCGGCACCTTCAGGTCGCCGACCCGGTTGCCAGGTTCACTACCGCGCCGGGTGCGCCGCTCACGGCCGGTTCTGGCACACACCCCCACCCGAAACGCTGCTCTGTGACTCGGACCGCTGTCTGGCGGATATCTGGCGGCGTTATGTGGCCGTGGGTCAGCGGCCGATGAGGAGGGCTTCGCGGGCGGCCTCGACGACTTCGGGGGTGATGGTGTGGAGGTTGTTGATGGTGCGGATGCGCTCGACTTGGGTGAGTAGTCGGTCGACGAGTCGGAAGTTGCCGCCGGTGATGCGGGCGACGGTGGCGGTGGCGACGGTCTGGGCGAGCTGCTCGCCTTCGTCGGTGGTGGGGGTGGCCTGCCAGCGGCGGGTGAGCAGGGCGGTGAGTTCGTCGTTGGTCAGGGGGCGGTACTGGTGGGCGAAGCCGATTCGGCTGTAGAGCTGGGGGTAGCGGGCCAGGCGTTTCTCGATGCCGGGCATGCCGATGAGGATGACGCCGAGGCGGTGTCGGTCGTAGTAGTCGCGGACCTGTTCCAGGCCGGTGGTCTTGAGCCGGTCGGCTTCGTCGATGATGAGCAGCTCGGTGAGCCCGGACCCGGCGGAGTCGGTGTGGACGAAGGGGTCGACCTTGCCGTGCTGGTGGTAGTCGATGGCGTAGGAGATCTGTTGGCAGGCTCGGGGTAGTGCCTGGTCGACCTCCTTGGTGGTGGCGCTGACGGTCGGTGTCCACAGCGCGGTCCGGCTCTGTCGGACGCGTTCGGGCACCGGTCCGGGCTCGGCGCCGGTGGTGAGCTCGTGCTGCCATCGGGCCCAGTCGTCGGTGCCGGCGTAGTGCCGGGCGGACAGCGTCTTGCCGACCCCGGGTGGTCCCCAGCACAGCCCGATGTAGCGGTGGGTGCGGACGGTGTCGGCGAACTCGGCGAACCGGCGGTGCTCGGTGGTGACCAGGAACGTCGGCGGGTTGGTCGCTGGTGTGGCGGGGCTGAGCTCGCCGAAGGTGCCGGAGAGGAATCGTCGGCCGTCGTCGTCTGTGCCGAGCATGCTGAGGTCGTTGGTGGGCTCAGTCGCTGGCATAGGTCCTCAGCCGGTGTCGTGGGCCAGGGTCAGGCTGGTCGGGGACCTGCGGGTCAGGTGGTCCAGCGGGTGTGGCATCGGGCGATGGCGCCGGGTCCGGGACGTAGCGGTGGTCGGGGGGTAGGGAGTCGGCCAGGCTGCGGCGCTCACGCAGCTGCTGTTTGAGGGCTCGGCGCCGGCGGTTGCGCGCGTCCTGGACCTGCTCGAGGGTGACGGCTCCGGTCGCGAGCTCGGGGGCGATGGCCCGGCAGAGGTAGCCGTCGTCGTGGAAGACGCGGAGCTCGGCGGCGTCACGGGGGTCGTAGCGGATGGTGACGGTCTCACCGACGTAGGCGGCCAGGACGGGGCTGAGGTAGCGGGTGCTGTTGAAGCGGATCCCGTCGCGCTGCACGACCCGGCCTGTCGCGGCGGTGAGCAGCAGCAGGTCGAGGTCCTCGGGGTGGCCCGGGGCGCGGGGGATCCAGCCCTCGCCGAGCCAACGCCGCCCCGGTGGTTGCCCGGTCTCCGAATGCGGCCGCTGGTGGTACTCGCCGATGATGAACTGCTCGAGCGCGGCGTCGAGCTGGGCGGTGCTGAGGGTGGGTGGGGAGATCGGTTGGCCGTGGGTGCCGTGCGGGATGTGCCCCGGCAGGTGCGGGAGCAGCTCGCTGGTGATCGTGCGGTAGAAGCGTTCGATCTTGCCCCGGCCCTGCGGGACCCCGACCCGGGAGTGGATGAGCCGGATGTGGGTGTCCAGGCAGACCCGTTCGAGCCTGTTGCTGGTGAAGTCGCTGCCGTGGTCGCTGTAGAGCACGTCGGGCAGGCCCTGGACCTGCCAGGCAGGGTTGGCCTTGCCGCGGACGGCCTGGTGCAGCGCGAGAGCGGTCTGCTCGGCGGTCGGGTCGCCCAGCAGGAGTGTGTAGCCGGCGACCGCGCGGGAGTAGTCATCCAGGACCACGGTCAGCCAGGGCCGCACCGGCTGGTGTTGTCGGTCGAGGATCTGCACGTCGAGCAGGGTGTGGTCGGCCTGCCACTGCTCGTTGGGGCGGGCGGCCGTGCGCCGCAGGACCAGCTCGAACTGGTCCCGGTAGGCGGTGTCACCGTGCAGCGCGAGCGTCCGCAGTCCCGGGTCGATGGCCGCGACGATCCCTCGCACCGTGGAGTAACTCGGCGCCGGGAGCCCCTGGTCGTGGGCGAGGTCGCTGATCCGGCGGTGCACGAACGCGGTGGTCGGCGCCGGTCGGCGTAGCGCGAGGGCCTCGATGATGTCCACCAGGTCCTTCGGCAGCTGCCGCCGGCCGCGGTCACTGCGCGTCTTGCGCTCCAGCGACGACACGCTGCCGCCGTCGCGGTAGGCAGCTGCCCACCGGCTCAGCGTGCGCACCGGCACACCCGCGTCTTCGGCCAGGCGGGTCAGGGGCACTCCGCCGTCGACGTGCTCGCGCAACAGGGTGACCTTGTCCTGCGCGCTGAGCCGCCCGGTCACCACGCACCCTCCTGGCCTACGGCGCCGTCAACGCTGGCGCCGTCAACGCTGGCGGCGACGTGGCCGGCGGGCTGGCGTCGTCGCCGGCGGGCGCGGCGACCGTGAGCTGCTCGGCCGGTCGGGGCGGCAGGTGCCGGTAGAGGCTGGTGCGGGCGATACCGCTCTTGGTGACGATCTCACCGATGGTGTGCCCGGTCTCTCGCAGGTGCGCGGCGTAGGCGAGCTTGTCCGGGTCCACGACGCTCGGCCGCCCGATCCGGCGGCCCTTCGCCGTCGCCACCGCGCGGGCGTGCGCGGCCCGCTCCACGGTGTAGGTGCGCTCCATCTGCGCGAACAACGCCAGCAGCACGACCGCGAGCTGACCCATCGGGTCGCCCGGGTTCGCCGAGTCGACCCGGATCGGGTCGGCGAGGTTGCGGACCCCGACACCACGCTCGGAGAGCTCGTGGATCAAGTTCAGGGTGTCGCGCACGGTGCGCCCGAGCCGGTCGAGGGTGTGGACCACGATCACGTCGCCGTCGCGGGCGTAGCCCAGCACCGCCTGCAGGCCGGGCCGGTTCGTCGTGGCCCCGGATTTCTTGTCGAGGTAGATCCGCTCCGGTGCGACCCCGGCCACCCGCAGCGCGTCGATCTGCCGCTCGAGGTCCTGCTTCGCCGTCGACACCCGCGCGTACCCCAGCTCCACCCCCGCACCGTACCGGAGGTCGGATCCGTACGGCACTTCTAAGACGGACTTGTGGACCTGACTTGTGGGATGGCCGCCACCAGGAACCCAGCACCCCGGACAGCCCGGCGACGACACCGTCCCACTACCAAGGAAGTGGAACGGTCATCCTGTCGACCTCGGTGCGGTGCGTCTGGCTGACATGCTCGTTCCACGGCCATCGGCGACGCCTCGGTGACACGGAACTGTTCTGGCGACACGGACCCGCGAAGGCGCACCGCTGAACGCACTCGATGCGGTAGCTGCCACCGCTCATCGACCTGACGCCTCACCACGCGTCATGCCGACGAGCCACATTCCTCGACCAGGGCAGCGCCAACTAACGCTGCGAGTCACAACGCTGCTCCCGACAGGGTGGGGGAGTGGTGGGTGCAGAACTGGTGCCCGAAACCTCTGTGTCGCCAGACGGCCTGACGGTGAGTTGTGGAACAGTGCGGCCTCGTGGGTGAGCTGCTGGGGTACGCGAGGGTCTCCACCCTGGAGCAGGACGCTGCGCTGCAGCACGACGCTCTCAGCGCCGCGGGGTGCTTCCGGTCGTGGACCGACACCGCTTCCGGTGCGATCACCGACCGACCAGAGCTGGCTGCGGTGATGGACGCGTTGCGTCCGGGGGACACCCTGGTGGTGTGGCGGCTGGACCGCCTGGGTCGGTCGCTGCCGCACCTCATCGAGACCGTCCGCGGTCTTGCCGACCGTGGCATCGGGTTCCGGTCGCTGCAGGAGGCCATCGACACCACCACCCCCGGGGGCCGGTTGGTGTTCCACATCTTCGGCTCACTCGCGGAGTTCGAGCGTGATCTCATCAGGGAACGCACCATGGCCGGGCTGGCCGCCGCCCGGCGGCGGGGTCGGGTCGGGGGCCGGCCCACGGTGATGACCGCGGCGAAGACGAAGCAGGCGCTGCGGATGGTCACCGCGGGGACGCCGCTGACGGAGGTCGCCGACGTCCTGGGGGTCAGCCGCACGACGTTGTACCGCCACCTCAAGACCACCCCCGCCGTCGTGACCGCACCGGTAGTGGCACCGGTCCTGCCCCCGGTGGTGTCGGTCGCGCCGGTGGTGGGGGAGCGGTCGGGGCGGTCGTGCCCCTCCTGCGGGCTCGAGCCCAGCACCCGGCAGGAGGCCGCCCAGCTGCGGGCGGACCTGGCGGTGCGGTGGCTGCACCCCGACCCCACCACCCCTGGTGCCGTCGTCGAGGCCCGGCACTGCCGGACCTGCCAGCCGCGGGGGGCGGTGGTCGACGTGGAGTGCACCCGCTGCGGCGACGGGCCCATCATCACCGGGGCCCTCGCCGAGGACAGCGCCCCGGGGTCGGTGGCCTACCCCGCACGGAGGTGGTTGGTGGCCGCCGGGTGGGTGACGGCCCCCGAGCTGGTGTGCCCCGAGCACTGAGAGCAACCCGGAAGGTGCGCAACAGCTTGTTGCGCACATGGCCGAGTGCAGGGCGGGGAGCGCCGCACGCAGGCCGGCGGCGAGCCGGGCGTGGCCCTGCCGCTACTTCGTCTGGTGGGGGTGGCTGGTGTGCACCTGCTCTAGGTGCACCGTCTGGCCCTCGATGTAGAACCAGATCCGGGCGGTTCCTCGTTCGGTGGGCTTGTGCTGCCACCGCTGGTGGGTGGCCCCACCGCGGTGGATGCTGCCCAGCTCGCCCTTGAGCCGGTAGTTGGTCGGCGTCGTGGTGTCGGGGGTGCGGGTCAGGAAGTCCCAGACGTCGGCCATCTGGTTGCCGGTGGTGGCAACAAGGTCCTGCCAGCCCCGCTGTGCACTGGTGGTGCCGAAGCGGATCTCGTACTCGAGCTTCCTGGGTGGGCGCGGTACCAGCTCACCCCGCTTGCCTGCCACGCCTACGGGCGCGCCACGACGTCGCCGCCGTCGAGCCAGTCGACGTCCACGCTGCGCAGCCCGGCCGCGATGGCGACCGCTGTCTCCTGCCAGGACGTCAGCTCCGCGATCGCCAGGTGCGGCTGGTCGGTGGCGAAGGAGGCGCGCGCGGCGTCGACGAGCTCGTGGGCGCAGGTGGTTCGGTCCGCGGGTGACAACGCGAGCATCCAGGGGAAGGGCTTGGACATCCGCTCGGCCAGGGTGCCGCCGTCCTCCAGGGTCACCGTGATGAGCTGCGCGGCGAAGTTCAGCAGGCCGGCACGGGCCTCGGCCTCGCGCTGGGACATGAGCACCAGGGACTCGCCGTCTCGCCGGGTCACCGTCACGGGGTGGTCCTCGGCCTCGGCGAACACCTCGGCCGCGTGCTTGCTCAGGTCCGAGGAACGCCGCGTCGCCGCGGGCAGGTACGCCATGGTCATGGACCCACCCTATTCCGAACGTGATCGGAAGTCCACGCTAGGCGCGGGGAGGGACCGCCCCACCCGAGGCGCCCGCGGCACGGCCCGCAACGGTGCGTGCCCGCTCCTTTGTGCCGCAGCACGCCCCGCTCCCGGGACGACCTCCGGACAGGGCCTACGGGACCAACCGGCAGTTGCACCCCCGTAGCGCTCCCACGGTTCCGGTCCGGGTTGCGCTTACGGAGCGCAGTGAGGATGGGCGCGAGCGCCGATTGTGCCGAGTGCTCGTCTGGTCAGTCTGGTTTGCGATTCGTCGTCTGAAGGACTAACGGGAGGAAGCGATCGATCTCCTCATCGCTGAAAGTCATGTCGTCTTTCACTTGCAGCGCGGTCTGTGCTTTCTTGTAGGCGCGTGGACTCGTGTTCGGTGCTTGGGAGTAAACGATCCCCAGGTCGGCAACGAGCGTGTCCCGCCGTACCAACAGATCCTGGCCCGCGGTCTGCGTCTCCATCATGTCAACGAGCAGCAACTGATACTGCTCGCGTATCAGCCAGAGCTGCTTCGCCGTGGCACGGTGACGTTCCTCGGAACCCCTCGGATCAAAGCTCAGCTGGAACACGACGAAGGCGACGGCGATCATTGAGATCACCGCGCCTATAACGAGGAGCACGTGCTCATCCGTCGTTAGCGCGCTGAAGATAGAGCCGGCGGTCAACGCGGTGAGGATGATGTTGAACCACTTAATCACAGCCGTTTTGGCGCTTTCGATCTCGCGCGCCTTTTCGTGCGTTTTGTGGCTATAGACCACGCGGCCGAGACTCTCGCGTAAATTGGCGATGTTTATTTCGTCAGGGGCCGACATACATCGATCCAAAGATTTTCTGCCAGTGCTCAGTCGCTAGGTACTCATAACTACTGGCCTCGTCCTCGCACGCCTCAAGAGCGTTGGCGTACGCGCGTCGAACTTTGGCAGCCCATGCATCCCCGTACTGGCATTTTTCGTCAATGCCAGGAATCTTACACGTTCCGTTTGTGTAGTTCAGCAACTCCTTAAAGAAGTCGCGCATCATCCAGTCGTGATATGTCGAGGACTTGGAGGCGTGTGGCCAGTCTTTGAGGAAGTTGACCGCTCTCAACTCAAGAACGATCGACTTGATCGGCACGTTGCATTCCTGCTGCCACACCTTCAGCATCTTGATTAGTTTACGGGTGTTGCCAGCGGTTCGTTTGTCCGACCGGTCGACGAACGCCGCTTCCTCGCGGTAGTTGGAGAGCTGCCAACTGCCCCCGTCGTGCGAGTCTGCTAGGAGGAACTTCCCGGTTACCTCGAAGGCGGGGACGACTTGCACTGAGTGTCCGTTGGTGAACTTGACGTCGACGACTCGCCCGCTTCCGCTAATCGAAGTGCTCGGGTAGCGCTGTGCGATGACCGCGCGGACGTCTTGGAGCATCTGCGACTGTCCGTTGCCTGCGTACTCGTCGTAACGCTTGTACTGCAAGATCGGCATGATGAAGACCATGTCGACATCGCGGGGTGGCCGCACCCGCGTGCGCTTGGCGTGCGACCCGATCAGCAGCTTCGTCGAGCCCGTGTAGGCCACGTTCGGGTAGTAGCGCTCATTAAGTTTCGACGCCACCGACTTGACTCGATCCTGAGCCTCCTGCCGCTGAGCAGCATTTAGCGAAACATTGCCGATGAACCGATCAAATCGTGATGATGTAGACACGTGCCCTCCTGTACCCGGAAGTTTCGCACACCCGGCTGACATCGTCCTCCCGCCAAGCCTCGTCTGATTGCGCGGGCACGCCACAACGCTCAGGGCCCATGACCACCGGCCGTCCGGCGCCGGCAACGGCGGCATTTCGTGTCGCCGGGCCTACGGTCGTCCGGTGTCGGCACGGCCGCACCTAGCGATCGATCCGTGCGCCCTAACCAGCCTGCCGAACGATGCATAACGGGCCCTATGGCGCGGGTGAGCGGGTCTCGCCCACCGGATGACGGTTTTTGATCGAGGCCTCGGCGGCGCCCGGTCAGGGATCGGTGAACGGATCCTCGCGGTGGGCTACCACCGGCCGGTGATCTGGCGACGACCGGTCGCCGAGCTCATTCCGACCGCTGCAATGCCCAGCGTCGAAAGCAACGGACCGACGGCGAAACCACGCGATGTCACGGCGCTGAGGACGACGTACACGACGCCTGACAGCACAATGGCCGCGAAGACCGCCTGCCACTTCCGCGCGTGGATCCACCGCAGCTCGGCCGGCCGTTCTGTTATGTCGTCACCTCTCCAACCTGAGCGCTGTCCACTTCGAAGCCCGAGGCGCGGGGCGGACCACCTGAGCGCCCTCGCCAAGCACGGTATTTGACCCGAGGAGCAGTTGGCGCTAAAGAAAGCGTTGTCGCACCACTCCCGATCAGACCCGCCGTGCGGCCTTCCCGACGGACGACCGTTCCGACCCGGAGTCCGATCCCTGTGAGACGCCGACACGGGGGTCGAAACCACCGTGCCCCTACCGCGGCGGCATCGAAGGGGTCGTACCCCCCAACATGACGGTCACTTGCTATGACCCGACTGCCGCTGGACGACCACCAGCAATTGCGGGTCCGACTTCGAACGTTACTAAAAGCTGCTGGCGACTACCTGATGCTGCCAGTCGCCAATCGGCGCGTATGCAGTCACCTTCGGCGCCCCGGCGGCGTAGCTCACCAACGCTAGACCGTAGACGCCCTGCACCGCTCCGATCGTCGGAATGGTCGGAAGTGGAACGTTGAAAACGAGGTCCTGTAGATCTTTGACGGGCTCGATCGAACCTGCGTTCTCGTGCGCTCCCAGCTCTGCTGGTTGGTTCCATGTGTTGGCAAATCCGGTGTATTCGCCGTTGCTTGTTGGGACCTCGGTGCGCGGCCGGTTAGGCGCAACCGCCCAGGCTGTCGTTCCGTTGTAACTGATCTGGAACGGCATGTCGCCGTAATCGAGGGTTGCCCGTTGTGGCTGCCAGTTCTTAACGATGTCGCTCCCGCTCACAAGTAAGCGGAGGGCGCTAGACTTATCAGTGCTTATGTTAATCGCCGTGTCACCCTGGTTTGAGATTAGCGGGCGCAGCTTAATCTGGTACTCGCTTGAGATGCTCTCGCCGTTCGAAGCTAGAACTGGGGCATGGCACCAGAAGGTCACGCATAGGGTGACTGAAAGCGGTGTGGGAACGCTCGAGTCCGGCAGAGGGCAGTTCTGGGCCACGTTGACGGACACGGGCGGAGCAAGTGACAACGCAGGAGTGGTCGGGGCCGGGTTGATGACACAGTTGGAGTTGGCGCAAAAATTATTGTTCCCGCCCGTGGCACTCATATTGTTGGTGGTCGAGCCTTCGCCCGAGCCACCGCCAACAACAAGTGGCGTAATAATCCCGGTTCCCGCGATTACAACTGTTGCTGCCGCCGTTATCTTACCGTGCTCCTTCAGCCAAGTAGCCGCCCGGAGTAGTTGGACCATAATTCAGTATGGTATCCCGTACGGGACGTTGGGGTCTAGGCTGTCCGAGTTGTCCATCCGGCTTCGGTCACCGACCTGTGGCTGCGAACGGGGTGGTCCGCCTTGCGGTGTTGGGTCGTCAGATGTCGCCGCGCAGCTCGCTCAAGTGCGTTCGCCGCCGGGGGAGGTGAGGCTCGAGGTTGTGGACACGGTGGAGCCCGAGATCGGTCGCCGAGGCAAGTTGGCCCTCGAGCACGGGGCCATGCCCGTCGTGGTGGGACCACTGCACGAGCAGCACCACCACGGCGATCAGCATGGGGGGCTCCCCGCCGAGCGACCTGAGCATGCCGTCGACGCGCTGCTCGTCGCTCAGGGAGTGAGTGCACCGACCCTGAACTGGCCCCTGTGTGGCGCGGCGTGGGGCCAGGCCACGCTCCCCTTCGAACCTGCAGCAAACCCTTTTCAGGCTGACGGGAGCGTGCGAGCCGGACTTGCGAACGGTCCTGACGCCCCGTGGGTCACGGCGTGCTGCCGCGCGGGGATGGACCCGGGCGCCGGGCTGTGGCAGTGGCTGGTGCCGTCCGGGCGGTGCCATCGCGCGGGAACGGTGGGGTGGTGACGCGCTCTGTTCGTGGTCGTGGCACGGTGACTGTGGTGCTCGACTGGTTATTAGCGGGGATGCCCTTGAGGGTGTTGTTGTAGCGCTGGTCGTGGCGGCGGGGCCTGGTACGAACTTTCTGGGATGGGTTGCGCTGAGCGTGGTGGCGCGGACAGGAGAAGGCGTGCAGCTGGGAATCATGGATCACATCGATGCCAACGGGCTGCGCCCCGGTGAGCAGTATGAGCAGCGGCTGCGGCTCACGGAGCTTTACGACGCACTGGGTTTTCGTGCGTATCACCTGGCTGAGCACCACGGCACACCGTTGGGTGTGGCCCCGTCACCGAACCTGTTCCTGGCGGCGGTGGCCCAGCGGACGGAGAACCTGCGTATCGGTACCTTCGTCAACACCCTGCCGATGTACCACCCGGTGCGGCTAGTCGAGGAGATCGCGATGTTGGACCAGCTCAGTGGCGGTCGCCTCGAAATCGGCATGGGTCGCGGGATCTCCCCCGTCGAGGTCGGCTACTACGGCATCGACCACGACACCACCCGCGCACGTTTCAGCGAGCTGGTCGAGATCGTGCGCCGCGGCCTGAGCTGCCCGGTACTGGACTTCCATGGCGAGTTCTACGACATCAGTTCTGTGCCCATGGTTGTTGCCCCGGTGCAGAGCGCGCTGCCCCTCTGGTACGGGATCGCTGACCCGGAGAAGGCCGGGTGGGCTGCGGGACTGGGCCTGAATGTGGCCGCTCTGCTCGACGCTGCGTCGGTACGGCCCATCACCGACCGGTTCCGAGCCGAGTGGGCGAAGCTGGGGAGGCCAGCCTCGGAGCTGCCGTTGACCGCGGTGACCCGCAACATGGTGGTCGCGCCAACCGCCGAGGAAGCCATGCACACCGCCAACCGGGCCTTCGGCCCGTGGCGGGCGAACACCGACCACACCTGGCTCAAGGCGGGGCTGCCCTCGCCCTTCGACAAGCGCACGGGCAAGGACTTCGCGGAGTGGCACGACAAGGGCGGAGCGTTCGCGGGGACCCCCGAGGACGCGTTGACCTACCTCACCGAGCAAGCGCAGCAGGCGGGTATCACCTACGTCGCGGTCGACGTGGCCTTCGGTGACACCAGCTACGACGAATCAGCCCAAACCGTCCAGCTCCTCGCCACAGAAGTTCTCCCGGCCCTCGCCGACCTCACCCCAGCCCGCCTGTAAAGATGCGAACCGGGATCGCCGCCTCCCGAGGGGTGGTCGACCTTAGGGCCCGCCGACGTCCTGGGGGTGAGGTCAGCGGCGCAGCACCGCCCGCAGGGGAGAGGCGTCCCCGTCATGCGCAGCGAATGCGCGCTCCACGTCGTTGCGGTCGAAAATATGGCTGATGACGGCGGAAGGGGTGACCGCTCCGTTCGCGACCAGCTGAACAGCGGCTGCGTAGAACCCGGAGCCGCCGCGTAGGCCCACCACGGTGAGCTCGCGAAGCAGGATTTCTGCGGAGGACATGCCCCCCGTTGATCTGCCGAGGATGACGACCACTGCGCCTGGCGCTGCCGCACGCAGCGCTGCGGCAGTGCCGGGCGCCGCGGCGGACGTCTCCACCACGAGGTGCGCGCGTGAGTCCGATACGTCGTCGGGTGCAACTGCAGACATACGTAGCTGCTCTGCAATTTTACGCCGTGCAGGCTGCGGCTCGACGACGGTGACCGACCATCCGACGTGGAGCAGAACGGAACCGACAAGTAGGCCCAGCGGTCCACCGCCGATAATCACGCAAGCCGCGGGCTGCGACCCTAAAGCCTGCGTCAGTGCCACGATGCGGCAACCGATCGCGACCGGCTCGAGCACCGTAGCGTCCATGTCGGAGATGTGGTTCGGCACGCGGACGACCCGGGCGGCGGGAAGTGCTACGCGCTCTGCGAGAAGACCGTCGATGGTCATACCCAGGTAACCACCGTCTGTGCAGACGCCCACGTGACCACGACGGCACGAGGTGCACGCGCCGCAGGCGTCGACAGGATCAATCACGACGCGGCGACCGAGCAGCGAGGTGTCGCCACCGGGCCCGACCTCGATGACCTCCGCCACTCCATCGTGCGTAGGGACGATTGGGCACCGGTCGAGCCGTCCGCGCCAAGCGTGGAGGTCGGTCCCACACAGCCCCACGGCCAGGGGAGCGACGACGACTTCGTTCGCTGCCGCCTCTGGTACCGGACGTCTCTCCCGACTAAGGGAGCGTGCCGCAGTGAGCTGGAGCACTTCACCTCCTGCGCGTACGCGCTCAGCCACAACTACTGCTCTCGTGCAGGTCCGTGTGGGTATGGGCACCGTGGGGCGACGGGTGCGCAGCGCGCGCGCGGGCAATCCGCTTAACTATCCAGCGGGGTGCACCACGGATCACGCGCGGAACGTTCTTTGCCGCAGTGAGGGGTTCTGTCGACGTCGGTGCATCTATGAGCATGACTCTCCTCGGGAAGGGATTGGACCTGTGCTGAGTCGTGTCGTGGCTCTGGTCGATAACAGCCCGCTGGCGTGGGGTCTGACAGGTCGGCCCGGGTCGACGGCGCGTCGCCAGAGGGCTGCTGGCGTGCACTCGAGGCGTTTGGGTTCCTCCGTCGCTGGAGCTAGCCGTTCACTGAGAAAAATAGTGGTACCGCCGGTATAAAGGAAGAATTTCGGGGCAAATTCTGCTGTGAGGACTGGGCTGCGATGGGACAGTTGGTATCGTCGTGCATCTACCCGACGCGCTTCGCCGAGACCGGCGGCTTGGAGAGAATCCTCGATGAATTACCCCCTGGGTGATGAGCTGGCGGGACCACCAGCAAGTCTTTCGTTTCGGCACGACCCGAGGACGACCGCCCTCGTTGTCGTCGATGTGCAAAACGACTTTTGCGACCCGGCCGGTGTCTGCGCCGCTGCCGGCAACGACGTCGCCGCCGCAGTCGCTATGGTCCCTCGTCTGGAGCACCTTCTCGTGGCTGCACGAGCCGCAAAAGTGCTCGTCGTCTTCGTCCAGACCACGCACGACGACACGACGGACAGCCCGGCTTGGGTGTCTCGGCGGTCCATCACTGCCGCGGCGACGCGGGCCGCCGACTCGATCTGCCGCACTGGCTCATGGGGGGCGAAGCTTTATCGTGTGAGCCCGGAGCCGGGTGAGCCGATCGTGGTCAAGCACCGGTACTCCGCCTTCGCCGGGACCAACCTGGATGTCGTCCTGCGCAGTTCGGGTATTACGTCCTTGCTCCTTGCCGGTGTATCGACCGACGTCTGCGTGGAGTCGACCTTGCGCGATGGGTTGTTCCACGAGTACAACGTGTCGCTTGTCGAGGACTGCTGCGCCAGCTACCACGCCGGCGCCCATGCTGCGACCGTCAGCACGGTGGAACAGTACTTCGGCGAGGTGACGAGCAGCAGGCACTTAGCGAACGCTTGGGGGCCCGCGGTGCCGATCCAATGACGTGGGCGCCGCTCAGTGCACCGGGGTCGCCGTTACAGGAACTCGTAGTCCGATGCGTTCGGCCGCCGGGTCATGTCCCAGTAGTCCAGGGTTGAGTGCGGCCAGTTTTGCGAGACCCGGCCTGTCGCGTTCTTGTACCAGTTGGTGACGCCGGGGGCGCCCCAGGCCATCAGCTGATTCGCCTCGTCGACCCTCTGGTTGTAGGCCTCGAAGACCGGGGCTTGGACATCCATGGCCCGGTGGCCTGTTGTGAGCAGTAGGTGCAAGCACTCTAGGACGTAGTTCATTGCCAGCTCGGAGAACATGACGATGCTGCCGTTGAGGACCAGGTTGGTGTTCGGTCCGTACAGGCAGAACAGGTTTGGGAACCCGGGCACGGTGATCCCCAGGTAGGCCCGTGCGTCACCAGCCCATGTCTCGTGCAGGTCAGCACCGCCGCGACCGGTCACCGACATGGACGCGAGGAAGTTCGACGCTGAGAAGCCCGTTCCCCAGATGATGACGTCGAGCTCGTGCTCCACTCCGTCGGTGGTCCGGATTCCGCTCTCGGTGACCTCCTCGATCCCGTCGGTCACCAACATCACGTGCTCCTTGTGGAGCGTTTGGGCCCAGACTCCGTTGTCCCGGAGCATCCGCTTTCCGTAGGGCGGGTAGGCCGGCAGGACCTTGTCCAGCAGGTCCGGCCGGTGCAGGTACTGGTTGCGGATGTGGTCGGTGAGGACCGAGCGTAGGGAGTCATTGGCCGCAGAGACTGCGCCGGCGCCCTTCCACTCGGGGTCGACCACGGCGAAGTCCCGCATGCCCTCGACTGCGATCCAGAACTGGTAGAAGCGGAACCACCGGTGGTACTGGGGCACGTGCTGGAAGAGATATTTGAGCCCGTCGGCGATGTCGTCGTGGTAGCTGGGTGCGGGCAGGGCCCAGGGGGGTGTCCGCTGAAAGATGCGCAGTTCGGCGACCTCGTCGGCGATGCTGGGGATGACCTGGTAGGCGCTTGCGCCGGAGCCGACCACTCCCACGCGGAGACCAGCGAGGTCGACGTCGTGATCCCAGCGGGCGGTGTGGAAGGAGGGTCCGCGGAAGTGGTCTCGGCCGGGGATTGAGGGGTAGGAGGGCTGGTTCAGTTGTCCTACGGCGCTGATGACGGACTGGCAGCGTAGCTCTGACGCCTGTCCGTCGGGACCGCGTGTGGAGACCGACCAGGAGCAGTCCGTCTCGTTGAACTTCAGTGCCGTTACCTCCACGCCGAACCGTATGTGTGGGCGGAGGTCGAAGTCGGTGGCGATGCGGTGGAAGTAGCCCCGGATGTCCGGCTGCCTTGAGTACTGCTGGGGCCAGTCGTCCTTCTGGGCGAAGGAGTAGCTGTAGGCGAAGTTGTTCGTGTCGAGTCGGCAGCCGGGGTAGTCGTTCTCGAGCCACACGCCCCCCACGTCCGCGTTGCGTTCCAGCACGGTGAAGGGGATGCCAGCCTCGTGGAGCTTGTGGGCGGCGGCGAGGCCGGACATTCCGGCACCGACCACGACGACGGACAGCTCAACGTCGGGTGCCACCGCCGGTTTCGTCCAGCGGCGCCCCTCCTGGTCGGCTGTCGTGATCCCCAGCTCCTGCAGCGCGAGGTCTTCGTAGCCCTCGGCAAGCTCTCCCGTCACGTACTGCACGATCGCGCGCAGGGTCTCCGGTGTGGGCTCGTCGGCCACGACCGACCCGCCGTCGCGGAAGCGGCGCAGCGCGGTCAGGGCGCGTGCACGACAGAGAGCCTGCAGATCGGCGGGCATGCCCCCTTGAGGCGCGATCAGAGCGTTCTTGCCCCGCCGGGGAGGCTGGAGCTCGGGCGCGACCAGGCTCAGGTCTCCGGTGACGTAGGCCAGGGTGGCCATGAGGGGTACGAGCTCGGCGTCCTGGAGCGCGCGCTCCAGGGTGCGCTCGTCGTTGATCGGTGCCGCCGCACTGTTCATGGCCATGGGTGTTTCCTCGCTGTCGTCTTCACGGGTGCACCCCACCCAGGCCGAGAGGGCAGGGGGCGGTTCGGCGCAGAGCGTGCGGGCAGCAGCGGTCGGCGTTCACGCTGCCGGCCGTGCCGCTGGAGCCTCAGGCGTGGCCTGCGACCGCGGCCGGAGCCGGGGCGTGCTGTGCTGTTGACGAGGAGTTCTGGATCAGCTTGAGGACGTCGGTCCGCAGGTGCGCGAACGCCGGGAGGTCCTTGGTGTTGATCTGGTTCCGCGGACGCGCCAGGTCGATGTGAAACTCGCCGGTGACTCGCGATGGGGACGTGCTGAGGGCGAGGACCCGGTCTGCAAGGTAGACGGCCTCGTCGATGTCGTGCGTGACGAGCAGCACCGTCATGCCATAGGTGGACCAGAGGTCCAGCATGAGGTCTTCGAGCTCGCTGCGGGTCTGGGCGTCGACGGAGGCGAAGGGTTCGTCCATGAGCAGCACCTCGGGCCGATAGGCCAGCGCCCGGGCGATGGCGACGCGCTGCTGCATGCCACCGGAGAGCTGCCAGGGGTACTTCTCGGCCGCCGCGGTTAGTCGTACCGCCGCCAGCGCCTCGTCGGTGACCGCCGCCCGTTCCTTTTTGTCCATGCTGCGGTACCGGAGGGGAAGCTCCACGTTGTGTCGTACCGTCATCCAGGGCATGAGGGAACGGCTGTAGTCCTGGAAGACGAAGGCCATCTTCTCAGGGGGCCCGGTGACCGGCTGGCCGTCGAACAGGACGGTCCCGGACGTGGGCTCGAGCAGGCCGGACAGGCAGCGCAGCAGGGTCGTCTTGCCGCATCCTGATGGGCCGACGAGGCAGGTGAAGGACCCGGCTTCGATGGTGAACGAGACGTCGCCAACTGCGGTGGTGGCCCCGGCGCCGTGCCCGTAGGACTTGGACAGGTTGTGGACTTCCAGCATCGTGAGTCTCCGTAGTCGTGGGTCAAGCGTCGTGGGTCATGCATCGATATGGCCGCGCAGGCCGGCGTGCCACCGAAGGGCCCGTCGCTCCGCGGCCAGGAACAAGATGTTGAAGACGAACCCGAGGACGCCGATCACGACGATGCCCGACCACATCGCCGGAATCTGGAACTGGCGCTGGCTGAGCAGTACGAAGTAGCCGATACCGTCGGTGCTGGCCAGCATCTCGCTGATGACCATCAGGGCTAGTGCGATCGACAGCGAGGTACGCATGCCGGCGAAGACCTGCGGCAGGGTGGCGGGCACGATGACGCGCCGGACCCGTGCCGAGACGGGCATCTGGTAGGCCCGTGCGGTGTCGAGCAGTGTGGGATCGACCGAACGAACGCCGTCGATCGTGTTAAGCAGAACCGGCCACACGGCACCAAAAGCGATGATGGCGATCTTCATCCCGTCGCCAATACCGAGGACGAGGATGCCGAAGGGGATGAGGACCGGCGCCGGCAGTGCCCGAAGGAACTGCACAATCGGGTCGAGAGCGTCGGCGAGCCAGCGGTTGAGCCCGATGAGCAGTCCGCCCGCAGCGCCGAGCAGGCACGCCAATCCGTACCCGATCAGGAACCGGTACAGGCTGGGGAGCCCGTTGTTGACGAGGCCACCGGGCAGCCAGTTCACCCGCAGGGCCTTCCAGATGTCGCCGAGCGTGGCGAGGTAGAACGAGTGCGAGGACTGCGTGATGAGGAACCAGGCGAGCAGGACCGCGACCGGCCCGATCAGCTCGAGGGAGATGATCCGCAGGCGGCTCACAGGGTGACCCCGCGGACCGAGACGTGCCACGCCAGCACGCGCTTCTCGACGAGGCGGACGAGGAGGTTGATCAGCAGCCCCAGAAGGCCGGTGACAGCGACCAGGGCGTACATCGTGGTCGTGGCGTTGACCGACTGGGCGTCCAAGATGAGGCGACCAATCCCCGGCGCACCGACGACGATCTCCGCCGTCACCGCCAGGATGAGCCCGATCGCCGCACTGATGCGCAAGCCGGTGGCGATGTAGGGCATGGCGCTGGGCAGGACCACCTTCACAAACCGTGCGTGGGCAGGCAGCCCGTAGACGCGAGCCGTGGCGAGGACCGTCGGGTCAACGTCACGAACGCCGTACATGGTCTGGAAGAGCAGCGGCCACGTGCAGGCGAAGACCACAAGGAAGACCTTCATTTCCAGGCCGGCCCCGAAGACCAGCACGGCCAAGGGCACCAGGGCCACCGAGGGGATCGGCCGGAGGAACTCCACGACGATGCGGGAAGCATGGAAGAGGGGCTTGACCGAGCCGATCAGCAAACCAGCCGGGACGGCCACAACCACCGCGAGGAGCAGGCCCGCGGCCCAGCCCGCCATGGTCTGGCCGACCGCCACCCAGAGTGTCGCCTGCGTGAGCTCGTGCAGTAGCTGCAGGAAGGTCAAGGAGACCGGGGGGAAGTACTGCGCCGGCAGGAGCCCGCTGCGGCTCGCCGCTTCCAGGAGAATCAGAGCGGCGAGGACACCGAGCCCTCCGCGGACCGCGGCCGCCGGGAGCAGCCACGGCGTCTTCGACCCGCGGGCAAACCCCGCCCGTTGCCCTGAGGCGAGGTTGGTGATGAGAGCCATGTGACGCAGTGAACACCCATGACCCCTCCTACGGAACAAGCAGGGAACGCGATTCTGTCAGGAGGAATATCAAGGGCGCCGCGCAACAAGACTTGGTGACGCACAGCGCCCCTGGTGCCTGTCCGTGCGGACGCACGGACAGGCACCAGAGGGCGGTCGAGCGAACTGTGCGTTGAGCGGGCCCTCAGGCGCCGGGGAGC
Source organism: Rhodococcus antarcticus (assembly GCF_026153295.1). Classification (NCBI taxonomy): domain Bacteria; kingdom Bacillati; phylum Actinomycetota; class Actinomycetes; order Mycobacteriales; family Nocardiaceae; genus Rhodococcus; species Rhodococcus antarcticus. The sequence goes on from NZ_CP110616.1 coordinate 56,148, forward strand.
ACGTTGTCCTTGATATTGGGCACTGCGGTCAGGATGCCGTACTTGACCATGCTCTCGGCGACCTGCTGCATGGATCCGAAGTCAACGTTCTGGTTCCACACCGGTAGCGAGACCCCGGCGACCTTCTCTGCCGGGACGCCCTGCAGCTTTGCTAGGGCCGCCTTGAACTCGTCAGGGTTCTTGGCGACGTAGTCGGCGGTCCGGGTGTGCGCTTTTTGGAACTTCGTCACGGCATCAGGGTTCGCGGCCGCCCACTTGGTCGAGGTGGCGATGAGGCCGATCTGCATGCTCGGGTCGTACTCCGCGTAGGGGTACATGATGGCCCGGTTGCCCTTGGCCAGGCCGATGCTGCTGAAGGGCTCGATAATCCAGATCGCATCGACCGACTGCTTCGCCAGGGCGGCAAGCATGTCCGGGAAACCGACCTCCACGAACTTGACCTGCGAGGAGTCGATCCCTGCCTTGTCGAGGGCGCCCCGGATGGTGATGGTCCCGATGTTGTTGAGGTTGTTGACCGCGATGGTCTTACCTGCGAGGTCGCCGGGCTTCTTGATCGGAGAGTCGGCGGGCACCTGGACGGTGGAGAAGTCGGCCTTGGGATCTGCTGTGGCGGCGCTACCCGGTCCCACGAGGCTCAACGGGAGCCCTTGGGCGCGGGCGTTGACCCAGGTGACCACGTCGTTGCCCGTCAGGTCGGTCGCACCGGACAGGACGCTTGTAACCTGCTGGGAACCGCCAGGGATGGGGGTGACGGTGACGTTAAGGCCTTCGTCTTTGTAAAAGCCCTTGTCGACACCGAACTGCATGAACAGCTGCGGGATGCCCGGGGTCTCGCCCACGTTAATCGCCACCGTGCCGTCCGCAGCGGGCTGCGCCGCCGACCCACCACCACCGCCGCAGCCCGCGAGCAGCAGCGTGCTGACGGCGAGGACGGCGGTGGCGATCCTCCGAGTCGTGCGTATCCGGCGCATTGCTGTCCTGTCGTCGATGGTCAAGTGAGGGGGAGAGAACCACACATCGCCGCTAGTCGGAATCATTTGGCGACGTGTTCTGGCAGGTAGAACATCGTGAAACGCGGCCCCGGGCGCCGTCGGCTCGAGGACCGTCCTGAGGGTGCGCCGGCTCAGCGGGCGTACCCCGCGAGCGTCTCGTAGCCGCCGATGATGCGACGCATCTCCTCGTGGGAGATGACGTCGTTGATGTCGGCGAACGGCTGATCGCCCGTCCGCTCGTACACCTCGCGCAAGATGGCGTCCGGGGGGTTCGTCCGGTTGGTCGTGACGATTTGGGCAGTGACCGGCAGGCGCTCATGTTCGTACGCCGTGAGAGCTTCGGCGGTGGAGTGCGGCGGTGAGTCCAGCAGCTGTTGGGCCAGGATGCGTGCGTCCAGGATCGACTGTCCGGCCCCGTTCGAGCCGCGGGGCACCATGGGGTGTGCGGCGTCGCCCAACACCGTGAGCCGACCGAAGCTCCAGCGGTCCAGGGGGTCTTGGTCGACCATCGGGTACTCCAGGACGACTTCGGAGGACCGCATCAGCGCCGGGACGTCGAGCCAGTCGAAGTGCCAGTCGTCGAAGGCGGCGATGAAGTCCTCGAGCCGGCCCGTGCGGTTCCAGTCTCGGCGGTGGTGCTGGGGAGTTTCAATCTCCGCTACCCAGTTGACCAGCTGCCGACCCTGGGTATCGACGTTGTTGCGGATCGGGTAGACGACGAGTTTGCCGGTCGTCAGCCACCCCGCACGCACCATCGACGCACCGGTGAGGAAGGGTTCGGCGACGGTGACCCCGCGCCACATGTTGACACCGGAGTACCGGGGTGCGCCCTCGTCGGGGTGCAGCATCTTCCGTATCGCGGAGTGGATGCCGTCGCAGCCGACGACGGCGCGACCTCGCTGCGGTGGCAGGGCATCGCCGTCAGGGTCGATGAAGTGCGCCACGGCGCTCTCGTCGTCCTGGGTGGCGCCGGTGCACCGCCAGCCGGTGACGACGCTGTCGGCACCGAGACGGTCGAGGACGGCGGCGAGGAGCACTCCCTGGAGGTCGCCTCGATGGATGGAGTACTGAGGCACTTCGTAGCCAGCCGCCAGGCCTGCTGGCTGCCGATAGATCAGCTGACCGAAGCGGTTGTAGAACGCGGACTCCTCCGTGAGGACCGCGACGGAGGACAGCTCCGCTTCAAGTCCGAGGCGTGTCAAAGCCCGCGAGGCGTGGGGGAGGACGTTGATGCCGACCCCCACCGGCGCGATTTCGGCGACCCCCTCATAGACGCGGCAGGGGATGCCGACCGCGTGCAGCTCGAGAGCCAAGGTCAGCCCACCGATGCCGGCGCCGATGATGACGACGTTGTCCATGGTTCTCCTTCGGCGGCCACGTGGGCCGTGCGGTGGTGATTGGCCGCCGAAGGCCTGCTGTACGCGCGTCGACGAGCCGTGTCGCTTCCTTGCCTGCCAAACGCTCAGGTCGAACGAGCGTAGCGTCGTGCGGAACGTCTCCAGGAGTCATTTCTGTTCTGCGGAACGCGTGGCGTAAAGACATCAACGATGCGACGTTATCCACGGTCCAGGACGCTGAGCCTGGCGTCGGCCGGCGAGGGAACCCCGTCCCGGCCTCTCCCACCACGCTTCTGCAGAAGAGGACGGACGATGGGCGAAGGCGCTGCGGCAACTGGTATCGGCTCAGCGGCGAACGCTCTGCGGGTGTTGCTCCTGCTCAAGGACCGCCGATCCGTTCGGGTGACCGATGTGAGTGACGAGCTGGGGGTGGGAAGGTCCACCGCCCACCGGTTGCTCGCCACTCTTGTCCAGTACGACTTCGTCACCCAGGACCGAGCCACTCGGGCCTACCGGCCCGGCCGGGTCTTTTTCGAGCTGGGCCTGGCGGCCGTCGGCGACCTCGAGGTGCGCCGCAAATCTCGCCGCCACGTCGAAAGGCTGTCTGCGGCGGTTGGCGAGACTGTGCACCTGCTGGTCCTCGAGGGGCCTGGCGCGCGGTTCGTCGATGGAGTCGAGGGCGAGCACCCGGTGAGGGTGGGTCTGCGCATCGGCCAGCTGCTGCCGGCGAGTACGACGTCGGGGGGTAAGGCGCTCCTTGCCGAGCTGCCCTTCGAGGACGTGAAGGCGCTCTACCCCGACGGACTCCCACGCCTGACAGAGGAGACGATCACGCTGTTCTGCGCACTGGAATCTGAGCTGCAGGCTGTCCGGGAGCAGGGGTACGCCCTGAACAGAAGCGAGAGCACCAGAGGGCTGACGGCGGTAGCCGTGGTGATCCGGGACGCGCGTGAACGGGCGGTCGCAGCCCTCGCGGTGTCCATGCCCAGCGCGCATCTAGCAGCGGGTGACCTCCCCCTGCTCGTGGCTTCCATAGGCGAGGCAGCGGAAGCCATCGGCGCAGACCTCCGCTGAGCGCTTCCTCAGGGTGCGGCGAGGTCCCTGGAGACCGCGGCGCAGGCTCCCTGCAGCACCGCCGTGTACGTGGACAAGCTTTGGCGGTCGAACCGGGCAGACGGGACGGCCAGGGAGAGGGCGCCGAGGGGGCAGCCGTCCTGCCCCAGAACGGCCACCCCCACTGCGGTAACCCCGGCCTCGGTCTCCTGGTCGTTGACGGCGAACCCGTGCCTCCGTGCGAGAGCGAGATGCTTGCGCAGGCGTTCGATGTCCAGCTCTACCTCGCCGTAGAGCTCGTTGAGCTCGTCGTGGGACAGGAAGGCCAGGAGTACCTTCCCGCCGGCCACGCAGTGCGCGGGCAGGACCTTTCCGGAACGGTCTCCGACCCGGAGCATGCGGTCACACTCGACCGACTCGAGGAACCGCACGTCCACGCCGACCCGGACCTGCAGGCTCACCGTCTCGTTCACTCGGGCCACGAGGGCGTGCATGTGAGGCAGTGCGGCTTTGCGTAGTCGCATCGAGGGCGCCGCTGACGCGGGCCCCAGCACCGGGCCGGGGAAGTACCTGCGATCGTCGCCCTGGGTCGCCAGGTCGCGATACACCAACATCGCGAGCAGCCGGTGCGCAGTGGACCTCGCCACCCCGACCAGCTCTGCGGCCTCCGAGACCGACAGTGCCCCCTCCTGCTGCAGCAGCTGCGCCAGGTGCAGCGCATGGTCAACCGACGCGATGGCGTACACCGGCTTGTTCTTCACGTCAGAACTCCCTAGATCGCTCAGCAGAACGACACTAGCGTCCGCGGAAGCGAAAGGAGTGCTGCCATGTCCTTGGAGACACCCACGTCACCTGTCCGGCTGACCGCCGTGGACTCGCCGACGCAGCCGCCGGCGACCCCAGAGCTCGACGACCTGTACCGCGGCTTCGAGAGGGAGCTGCTCGTTCCTCTGTGGACCGAGATCGGTGACCTCATGCCACTCAGCCCGCAGCCGAGTGCCGTCCCGCACCTCTGGCACTGGGGATCAATGCTCCCGTTGGCGGAACGGGCGGGTGACCTCGTCCCCGTGGGACGCGGAGGTGAGCGCCGGGCGATCGCCCTGGCCAATCCCGGGTTGGGCGGGCGCCCCTTCGCGACCCCGACCCTCTGGGCCGCCATCCAGTACCTGCGCCCCGACGAGGTGGCCCCGGAGCACCGCCACACGCAGAACGCCTTCCGCTTCGTCATCGAGGGTGAGGGCGTGTGGACGGTCGTCGACGGCGACCCCGTCGCGATGCGTCGCGGCGACTTCCTGCTGACCCCCGGCTGGCGGTGGCACGGCCACCACAACGTGGCCACCGAACCGATGGCCTGGCTCGACGGCCTCGACATACCCTTCGTGCACGGCACCGACAGCGCCTTTTTCGAGTTTGGGTCCGAACAGGTCTCGACAACGGAGACACCTCGCATCTCCCGGGGGGAACGGCTGTGGGGCCACCCCGGTCTCACCCCGGTGTCACAGGCTGGGAACCGGTCCCAGCCGCACTCGCCGCTCATGGCCTACCGGTGGGAGCACACCGACGCCGCACTCCGCGAGCAGCTCGCACTCGAAACTGAGGGCGCGCCAGGGGTACTCGAGCCGGGTCACGCCGCGGTGCGTTTCAGCCACCCCGGCACAGGTGAGGACGTCATGCCGACCCTCCGGGCTGAGTTCCACCGGTTCCGAGACGGCGCAACGAGTGCGACGAGGCGGGAGGTCGGCTCCTCGGTGTGGCAGGTCTTCGAGGGGACGGGAACCGCGCGTGTCGGCGACCAGGAGTGGCAGCTGACGCGTGGTGACCTCTTCGTGGTTCCGTCCTGGCAGCCGCTGACGATCAGCGCGGAGTCCGGGCTCGACTTGTTCCGCTTCAGCGACACCCCCATCTTCGAACGACTGCACCAGTACCGCGTGCAGGTGGAAGGAACGCACTCGTGAGGCTCGCTACTGTCCGGACTGACAAGGGCACTCGTGCCGTCCGAGTCGAGGACGAGGAGATCGTCGACTTGGGCGTGAGCGACGTGGGTGAGCTCCTGCGTGGACCGGACTGGGCTCAGGCAGCGACCGCTGACGGTCCGCGGAGCCCCGCAGCGGACGTCGAGTTCGCCTCGCTCGTCACCGCTCCCGGAAAGATCATCTGCGTGGGTCTGAACTACCGCACGCACATCCTGGAGATGGGGCGCGATCTCCCGACGTACCCGACGTTGTTCGCCAAGTACCCCGAAGCTCTCATTGGGGCGCACGACGACATTGCCCTGCCCGCCGAGTCCCAGGCCGTCGACTGGGAGGCGGAGCTCGGCGTCGTCATCGGCCGGAGCGTGCGCCACGCGGACGAGGCATCGGCGGCGGCGGCCATCGCCGGTTTCACCGTCGTGAACGACGTCACGATGCGCGACTGGCAGTACCGGACCACCCAGTGGTTGCAGGGCAAGACGTTCGAGGCGACGACGCCGGTGGGGCCAGTACTCGTGACCCCGGACGATCTAGAAGGCGGGGTGCGGCCCGCGCTGTCCATGAGCTGCGAGGTAGATGGCGAGAGGGTGCAGCACGCCAACACCGACGATCTCGTCTTCGACCCCGTTGCGCTGGTTACCTACATTTCGAGCGTCCTCACGTTGAACCCGGGGGACATCATCGCCACCGGCACCCCAGGGGGAGTGGGGCACGCGCGCAAGCCCCCGCGTTACCTCAGCGATGGCGCCAGCCTCGTCACCGAGATCGCTGGCCTAGGCAGGCTCGTCAACGTCGTGCGGGCGGTTGCGGCGCGGTGACCACGCAGCACGACGTCACCCTGGGGTGGGTCGAGGACTACACGACCTTGCTCCTGCAAGCTGTTGACCGCCTGACAGACGATGAGCTGGGTGCACGGTCGGCGCTCCCGGGCTGGTCGCGTCGCCAGTTGCTGGCTCACATCGGGTTCAACGCCGAGGCACTGCGGCGCCTCCTTCACTGGGCGGCATCGGGGGACACGACACCCATGTACGCCTCGAAGGAGCAGCGGGCGGCGGAAATCGCCGAGGGAGCAGCCTGGGAGCCGGCTCAACTCAGACAGTTCGTCCAGGAAAGCGCGGCCAGCCTGGCAACGGACGTCGCCGAGCTCGAGGAACCGCACTGGCGGAACGAGGTCGTCACCGCCCAAGGCCGGACGGTGCCTGCGAGCGAGATCATCTGGTTGAGGGCCCGCGAGGTGTGCATCCACGTCGTGGACCTTCACACCGGTCTCGTTTTCGCCGACCTGCCCCTGGACTTCTGCAGCAGGCTCGTCACCGAGATCTGTGCGCTCCGCTCCAAACGACGGGACGGACCTCAACTTCGCCTCGTCACCGCAGAAGGTCATCCCGCGGGCGCCACCGACGGCGCCGGCACGCAGGTGACGGTGACCGGAGACGTGAACAGTCTCGCCTGCTGGCTCTCAGGGCGGGGACCCGGCTCTCTCGAGCATGGCCTTGGTCAGGACCTGCCGACAATTCCCGCCTGGATCTAGCGTCAGGGCCGTCGAAGAACCGGAGCGTCACGGGCCCAGGAGAGCTACGTGGTGACGGGCCACGACAAGCGTCCGACGGTGTATCGGAATCTCAGCCCTACTCATCTCGGAGAGAGGGTGGGGGCAGGTCTCAGGCGGTTCAACCTCCCCGACGGAGAGGGATCCCCCGCCGGACACCGCTCTTGTTCATCGGTTGAGGGCTGTTCCCAAGACGGTCGGGGCGACCGGTGGCACGTTCGGCCAGATCATGGCGGTGCGCACTGCGGTGGCGTCGAACCCCGCGGCCACGACGGCGCCCTTGGTGTCTCGGCGGATCGAGCAACCCCCGGCGGCACGTCCCCACATCGGCTCCAGCAGCTGTTGGAGCCGGCCGACCCAGTGCCCCGGCGGGGCGGCGATGTGCTCGAGCAGCAGCAGCCGACCGCCGGGAACCAGGACCCGCCGAAGCTCCGCCAGCGCTCGACGCGGTTGCGCGACCGAACAGAGCACGCAGGCGCAGAGGACCGCGTCGATGGAGCCGTCGATTAGCGGCAGGTCGTGGGCGTCCGCGGAGAGCACCGTCACCGGCACCGGACAGGCCGCCACCCGCCCGCGGGCGAGCGCACGCATGGAAGGGTCGGGCTCGACGGCGACTACCGACGTCACCGCGGGCGGCAGATGGGTGAGGTCGTGGCCGGGCCCGAGACCCAGGATCAGCAGCCGCCCGCTCGCGTCGGCCAGGACCGATGCGCGCAGCTGGCCGTAGCCGCCACGTTCCCCGGCTGCAGCGACGAGCCGGTAGACCTGGGCGAAGACTGGGTGGGCGTGGTCGTGCTCACGGCTCATGGACCCAGTATCGGGTCAGCTCGGCCGGCCGTGCGCGGGCGGCGGCTGGCCTGACACCCTCGACCGCGGCGCGATCGTCAGCGGCCCGGCGCGTTGTCTGGTCCCCGCGCCTCGACACGCGGCTGTTCCCGTGGTGAGTTCCCGCCGCGCTGCGGCGTGCAAGGTGCCCCGCTGGCCGATCCCCTGCGGGACGTCAGAGACATTTGCTAACCGCTACCTGCGGCGTCCGTAGCGGAAGTAGATGGCGGGTACGGCGCCCACGGCGTTCACCAACGTGATCACCGTTGCCCACCGCCACTTCGAACCCCTGACCTCATTAGCAGGGCGCCGGTAGAGGTCGACGAGCGCGGCGACCTTCAGCACACCTTCGACGGCTCCTCCCACCACGAGCAGCTGGCGAACGCGAGGATCGAGCTCGGTCCATCTCTTCCTGGCCACGGACGTACCCTCCGCCCTGGTCCCTCTCACAGCAAGAGCCTTGGGCGGATCGACGACCGGTCGGCGTTCCGCTACCGGACGCGTCGTGACTACTGCTCGTAGACGTCGCGTCGATGCCCGAGCCGCACGACGACCACCAGCAGAACGTCGTCCTCCACGGTGTAGACGATGCGGTAGTCACCTACCCGCACACGAAGACCCGGGCGCCCCTGCAGGGCGCGTGCGCCCGGTGGTCGCGGATCCTGGGCGAGGAGCGCGATGGCGCCCTGCACGCGTCGTCGAGCCTGGGGATCGAGCTTGCGAAGTGCGCGGGCCGCGGCCGGACGCAGCTCTATTCGGTAGGCGCTCACTCCCAGCCGAGGTCAGCCTTGACCTGCTCCCACGGGATATTCGGCCCCTCCTCGGCCATCGCCGCGTCGAACGCCGCCACGTCTTCCACCTCTTCGAGGGCCGTCATCAGCTGCTCGTACCGTTCGGGACTCACCAGCACCCCAGCCAGGCGGCCTCGACGCTCCACGAACACGGCTTCGGTACGGGCAGTCTCCATCGCGTCAGGCAGGTGGTCCCGGGCGTCGCTGATGCTCATCGTGGCCATGCCCAAACTGTACGACCGACCCGCCGAATCGTACAAGCACGTCAGTTGCCGATCGTCAGTCGAGGCAGAACTCGTTGCCCTCGGGATCCTGCATCACGATGAACCCGGTCTCCATGCGACCGTCGGGATCCACCCGACGGACCCGAAGCGCGCCACGGCCCGAGAGGCGGGTGGCCTCGGCCTCCAAGGCCGCCATCCGAACATCGCCCGCGGCTCCCGGGGCGATCCGCACGTCCAGGTGCAACCGGTTCTTGACGGACTTGCCCTCCAGCACCTTCTGGAAGAACACGCGCGGGCCGGACTCGCCCGCAGGCGGGAGGGCGGCCGAGCGGCTGTTGCGCTCCTCGGACGGGACTCCCCAGGCGTCGAGGGCCGCCTCCCAGCTGGCGAAGCCCGCCGGTGGGGACTGCACCTCGTAGCCGAGCACCTCACACCAGAAACCCGCCAGCGCAGCCGGGTCGTCGCAATCGAAGGTGATCTGAACCTCGCGGACCGTCATGGCCCGCAACGTACAGACGAGCAAGGACAACACCGTCGCGCTCTGGACCGACCGCGGCAGGCGGCGCCGAGCTGGTGCAGTCCGAAAGAGGATCCCCTGCCGGACGGACGCGGAAGCGTCCTCAGACCGCCGGTCCTGCTCCGGTTCGGGTTCCACTACCGGTGCAGGCGGTGATGGGGCTGTCCGGCCGGCGTGTTGTAGACGCGCGCTGGGTGTTGCTCGGGACCAACGGCAGATGCGCCCGAGGTCCGCAGCGGTGTTGATTGTGCTCGTGGAGCGTCGGAGTCTGGTTGCCCGGGTGGGTGCGGCCGTCCTGCGCGTTCGATGGATGGTCCGCGCGCCGATCTGGCTGTTCCGGGCCAGGCTCGGTGCGGTGTTCGGTTCCCGGTTGTTGATGATCGAGCACGTCGGGAGGAGGTCGGGGCTGCGTCGCTATGTCGTGCTGGAGGTCGTTGACCGTCCCAGCCCGGGCTGCTGCGTCGTGGTCGCAGGTTTTGGTCGCCGGGCCCAGTGGTTCCGCAACGTGGAGGCCAATCCGCACGTACGGGTGTATCTCGGCAGCCGCGCACCTGTCGCGGCGGTCGCTCGCCGTCTCGACGACGGAGCCGCCACCGTCTCGCTCGGACGTTACGCCGACGCCCACCCGCGCTCCTGGGCCAAGTTCAGACCGGTGCTCGAGCAAACCCTCGGAACCCACATCGACGGTCGCGGGACGGACCTGCCCATGGTCGCGATCGACGTCGAGCCAGGTCGCTGACCGATCGGGTCCTGGACTCCCTGCACCCCGGATTCCGTCGTCGACGGTCAGCGGCGGCGTCCAGCCGCTGGTCGGTCGGCGGGATCAGGTCAGGTCGGGTGTGTGTCAGGTGGGGTTCAGGTGTCGTGCCGTGGCCATGCCCACGAGGTTCGGGCGACGGTGAGGAGCAGGGTCACCTCGAGGAGGCTGCCGATGAGGTAGTAGATCCAGCTCTCGTGGATCGTGAGGGCCCCGACCGAGACTGCGTAGAGCAGGGAGACCGTGATGTTGGTCGGCCGGTTGATCCGGGCCGGCGCGAGCAGCGAGACGACGATCATCAGGCTGGGCACCACGACGTAGGCGGTGGCCGCGGCGAGGAAGCCTTGGTCGATCACCGGGCCGGCGTCGGGTACCCGGCCCTGCAGCGACCCGCGGATGACGTCGGCGCGCCAGAAGGAGAAGATGTCGACGTAGGCGAAGACGAAGAGCACCGTGACCCACAGTCCGCTGAGCACGATCTTCACGTCCGGACGGTGGTCGTGGAGGTGGTCGGTCATGGCCACGAGTCTCGCGTGGCCGGTCCTGGTTGAACCCGGTCCCGGGGCTACGTCTGGCCTGGCCGAAGGTCCGGGCCGAGTATGGCCGCAGGTCGGGGTCGTGAGGTCACGTCCGGCGCTAGCGTGAGGTCGGTGTACAGATCCCCCGCCGTGCGTGACCGGGTGTTGGCCGCCGTGGTGCTGCTCGGCGCCGTCGTCGAGGCGTTCAGCGGCTATGAGGTCACCTGGCGCCCGGGCGCTGTCGTCCTCGGCGCGGTCCTCGCCGCGGCCGTCCTGGTGCGCCGCTCACGGCCGGCGACAGCTGTCGTGTCGGCGTTCGGAACGCTCGCTGCGGTGGACCTCACCACGTACCTCGCCGGGGAGCCTCCTGTCCGGCTGACCGCTGCCGTGGTGGTGCTGGTCCTGTTGTACGCGCTGTTTCGCTGGGGGTCGTTCCGTGGTGTTCTCCTGGGCTCCGCGTCGGTGGCCGCGGGGTTCGCGGTCGCGGTGCTCACCGATCCCACCGGTGTCCAGGACGCGCTCGGCGGGGCGACGGTGCTCGCTCTGGCGGGGACCCTCGGGGCGGCGGTGCGCGTCCGGGTTCAAGCGCGGGCTCAGCTGGTGGATCGGGCCAGGCTGCAGGAGCGTGAGCAGCTCGCCCGCGAGCTGCACGACACCGTGGCCCACCACGTGTGCGCCATCGTGGTGCAGGCCCAGGCTGGACTGGTGCTGGGTCGGAGGTCCTGCCTCGACGGGGCCGTTGATGCCTTGGACGCCATCGAGGGCGAAGCCACCCGGACGCTGAGCGAGATGCGGGCCATCGTCGGTGGGTTGCGCACCGAGCGGCACGGCCTGGCCGACCTCGAGGGGTTGGTCGGGCGATCCGGCGCACTCCAGGTTGCCCTCACCATGACCGGTGACCTGGACGGTCTTCCGCCCGCGGTGGAGTCGACCATCTACCGGGTGGCGCAGGAGTCCCTGAGCAACGCCACGCTGCACGCGTCGCGGGCGACCCGGGTCTCCATCGAGGTGGTCGGGACCCGGTCGGAGGTGCAGCTGCGCGTCGTCGACGACGGCAACGGCGCCTCGTCGACCACCACGACGGGTTTCGGCCTGGTGGGGATGCGCGAGCGTGTCACCCTGCTCGGCGGAACGTTCACCGCCGGCCCGCGGGCGAGCGCGGGGTGGGCTGTGTGCGCCGAGCTCCCCAGGGGAGCGGCCCGATGACCATCCGCGTCCTGCTCGCCGATGACCAGAGCATCGTGCGCGCCGGTCTGACGACGATCCTCAACGCCCAGCCCGGCATCGAGGTCGTCGGCGCTGCCGCCGACGGCCGCCACGCCGTTGCCCTGGCCCGCCAGGTAAGTCCCGACGTGTGCCTGTTCGACATTCGGATGCCCCTGCTCGACGGTGTCGAGGCGACCCTGCTGCTCGCCGGGCCCGACGTTGCCGACCCGATCCCCGTCGTGGTGATCACGACCTTCGACACCGACGAGCACGTGCACGCAGCGCTGAAGGCCGGCGCCCGCGGCTTCCTGCTCAAGGGCGCCCCGCCGGACCAGCTCGTGCAGGCCATCGAAGCCGCTGTCCGCGGCGACGCCCTCATCGACCCAGCTGTCACCGCCCGCCTGCTCGCCGCGTTCGCCCGCAGCGAGCCACCCACCCGGACGCATCAACCCCTCGCCCCGCTCACCGAGCAGGAGGAGCGCGTCCTGCTCCAGGTCGCACGCGGTCGCACCAACCCCGAGATCGGGTCACAGCTGCACATCAGCACCAGCACCGTGAAGTTCCACGTCAGCGCCCTGATGGCCAAGCTGCACGCCCGCAACCGGGTCGAGCTCGCACGCTGGGCCCACGAGACCGGCAGAACGGCCCCCGGCCAGCAGTAGACCCCCACCACGGTGCGCCACCCGGGTGGTGGCGTCCCCCCGGGTGACCGCCTGACGTCAAATATCTTTGACAGCAGCGGCCCGGCGGCTTACGGTGAAATGACAAGGAAGTTTGACTTCACATGGTGGGAAGCGGGACCTGATGCCCTTCAAGGAGAAGAGCACGCTGGCGATGACGACCATCCTCGTCCTCGTCTTCGGGGGGTACTTCACGATTGTCATGGGCAGGGTGTCGCGCTCGCCGGGTCGCGACGTCGCCTGGGTAGGACTGATGGTCACGGTCGTGGTGATCCTGGTCGTCCTGGCCGCCGCCGCCCATGCAGTGATCGCGATCAGCGCTCCCTCCCAGGCCGGGCACGAGGACGAGCGCGACAGGTCGTTCGAGCGGCGCGGTGCGCAGGTTTGTGGCTACGTCCTGGCGACGGGGATCGTTGGCGGGCTGACGCTCGCGATGGTCGATGCGCCGACCTTCTGGATCGCCCAGGCGCTGCTCGCCGCGCTGGTTCTGGGGGAGGTCGCGAAAGGCGCCACCGTCGTCGCGCAGTACCACCGGGGAGCGTGAGGGTGGCACGGCCGACCCGCCTGACCAATCACATCGCCGCGCTTCGGGCTGGTGCGGGACGGATGACCCAGCAGGACCTCGCCGCCCGCATCGGTGTGACCCGCCAGACCGTGAACGCGATCGAGCTCGGCAAGTACTCGCCGTCGCTGGAGGTGGCGTTCAAGATCGCGCGTGAGCTGGGCTTCCCCCTCGAAGGAGTATTCCAGTACCCCTCTGTGTCGCCGGAGATCGACGGCGGGGAACCCCCATCGACCGATGTCGGCTGATGTGGTACTCGGAGCTCGCTGCTCTCCGACGTCCGGGGCCTGATCGACGGTTACGCCGGTCAGGGGGCCTCCTCGATCCGGCGAGCTCGCTCATCGGCGCTGGGCGTACATGGCGTCGTCGGCGCGGGTGATCACCGACGACAAGGTGTCCTGCGTCTTGAGCTGGGTGACGCCGATGGTGACCGTCACCTCCGCGTCGGCGAGGTCCACGGTGGTCTTGCGGAGACGGTCCCGGGCCTGGCGTCCCACCACCGAGCTGCCACAGCAGCCGCTGATCACGAGAGCGGTGCACACGTCGTGGAGCGGCCCGGCGGGGGTGGTGACCTTCGGCCCTAGCCGGTGTCGCAGAGGTCACGGCACCCTCGAGGTACCCCAGGGGTCGCCCGGGCCGTCAGCGCTCAACGAGGAGCGCAGGCGTACCGGACCACGCCGGGAAACGTGGTGAACACCCCCGCCGATCCCGCTGCCGTCACGTTCGGGAACCTCCACCATCACGACCACACCCGACCTGAGACCCCTGGGCCCCACGAACCCCCGTCACTCAGCTCGTCAAAGCCGATGCCACGGAACGGTGCGGCAGATCCGTCATGACGTCACTCATTCCGCGAGGTCAGATCGCCACGCGCACCACTGGCGGCAACCGCATGCCGTCGCGGTCGCGGTCGACAACTGATCATGGGTCTCGCGGGCCGATCCCAGCCCGTGACGGGCGCTATCGCCCCGGCAGCGTCGCTGGCTCGGCGTGGCGGGGTGGCTGCGGTGCGGCCGGCTGACGGTTGGTGTCAGCGCTGTCCTCGGCCGAGGGGCGCGTCCTTCACCGCAGCGGGTTCCGATTGCGGCACCTGGCGCTCGCACCGCTCAGTCCGTCACTCGGGCTGGCGCTCCGGTGGAGTCCTGGGCGTTGGCGGCGTCGGCTCCTGCGGGGTCCCTGGCCTTCTTGACCAGGGCCGCCACCTCGTGGGCCAGCCCGATCTGCGGTCCGCCGATGAGCTCCCAGGCTCGAGCGATGCCGACGAGGAAGCACACGATGACCAGCACCGCGATCGTGTCGACGGTGCCGGCGTCGTCGGGGTGCGCGAGGACCTGGAGGCCGGACACCAGCTGAACCACGAAGGTGGTGGCCAGGCTGAGCAGGAACACCACGTCCCACGCGTCGTGCCAGCGCTTGGTCCCGGCGCGCACGAGCACGATCAGCTAGGCGGCGACGAAGCGCAGGCCGAGGATCGACGCCGTCAGGGTCGACCACCCGATCTTCCTGCCCGGGACCAGCGCGAACAGCGACACCACCAGGGAGTTGCTGAACGCGCTCATCGCGGCCGCGCCGCGCAGCCGTTGGAGCTGGCTGGTCCCGACGCCGGTGAGGTGGCCCTGCGAGACGGAGATGGCCACGAACAGCAGCCCGATCAAGGCACCAGCGACGCCTGCGCTGGCGAGGAAGAAGTCCTTCGCCCCATCCGGAACCATGCCACCATCCTCCTCCACCCACCACGACGGCACAGGGGCCACACGTCACCACACAGGCCGGGACGCGCCTCAGTGTCCGGCTGGGGCGGGCGATCGCTGACCGGTCAGCGATCGGTGAACGGAACGGGGATCTCCTTGGGTCCTTCTGCTCGGTCCTGCTGGACGCTGCCACGTGACGTGCAACGGTCGGGGACACTGTCGGTGAGGGTGCGGACCAGCGCTCCCGGGGGAGGGTCTAGAGGGTGACGTACTCGCTGTGTGTGTACGCACAGAGGTGGCCGGAGCTGTGGGCGGTGTTGCCGTCGGATGAGGCCCGACGCTCGTTGTCAGCGACGTTGGCCAGTGGTCGGCTGGAGGGGATGGAGCCTGACCGGGAGCTGGTGGTCGCGTTGGTGGCGCAGGCCCGGGGGGAGGTGACCGCGGACGAGCTGGTTGCCCGGTTGGTGGCCGAGGCGTCGGTCGCCGCACCGGTCGAGGGGTTGTGAGCGGGGGCCAGTTCGCGCGGGATCAGGCGGAGTGGCGGTGGCGGGCGTACTTCATGCCCGACACGACCACGTTGCGGAAGAACCTGGGGATCATCGACCCGGAGGCGCTACGGGCGGTGGAGTACCGGATCTCCTCGGTGCGCAGGCAGCAGCTCGACCAGGGCACGGTGGTGGTGCCGCGGACGTTCGATGACGCGCACCTCGTGGCGGTGCACCGGCACTTGTTCGGGGACGTGTACCCGTGGGCGGGGCAGCCGCGGACGGTGAACATGGCCAAGGACGGGCGCAACTTCGCCGATGTCGAGCACGAGGTGATGGGGCAGGTGTGGGAGGCCAAGGTGGTGGTGGCCCGCACCCCGTGGGAGCGGTTGGACCGTGAGGAGTTCGCGGTTGCCATGGCCGAGGTGACGGCGCACCTGAACTTCGCGCACCCGTTCCGGGAGGGCAACGGTCGCACCACCCGGGTGCTGCTGGAGCACCTGGCTGAGCGCACCCCGTTCGCCTTGGACTTCACCCGGGTGTCGGCGCAGGTGTGGAACCAAGCCAGCGCCGCGTCCATGCCCACCGGTCGGGGTGAGGCCCCAGACCTGGCCCCGTTGGTGCCGGTGTTCCGCGCTCTCACCGTGGATCGTGACCCGCCGTCACCGGCGCGGGGGCAAGGGTTGGAACGCTCAGTGCAACGCTCGCCGGGGCAGCTCGCCGCCCTAGCCAACCCTCACCGGATGCCGCTCACAGCCCTCCAGCGGCAGCAGGACAGCACCCGGCTTCGTGATCAGGCCTCCACGGTGGACCTGCCCAGGGGGCCGGCCGAGCGCCAGCAGGGTCGCTAGTCCTGGCCGTGGTCGCCGTCGGCGTGCGCCGACGCATTCGGCTCTGACGTCGTGGCGGTGGTGGTCGTCCGCTTCGCGCGGGGTGCGGCCGGCACGATCAGGCCGGCGTTGCGGAGGTCCTTCGCGGTCCACCCGCCGGCCAAGGCCAGGCCGTAGGAGACGCGGGCGGCGTCGGCCGCTTCCTGCTCGGCCGAGCGCGCTTCCTCGACCAGGGCGACCTTGGTCTTGTGGGCGTCGATCTGGTTGCCGAGGTCGTTGACGAGGGCGATGCGCTCGCGCAGCAGCTCCTTCGCCAGTGCCGCCGCGGCACTCTTGCCCGTGGTCTCGGTCATCGTTGTCTCCACCCCTCAGTGTTGCGGCCCCAGGTAGACCACCTGGTGCCGTCCTCCCCGTACACAGCCGATCCTTCGAGCCGGTCGCCGGGTCCAGGGGGGACCGGAGGTCCCGTGCGGAGCACCGTGGTAGCGCCCTTGACGTGGTGGCCGGTGCGCAGATCCTACCGGCGAGGGGAGGGCCCACCCCACCGAATCCCGAGCGATCGACCAGCACTCCGACCGGAGTTGCCGTGGTCGCCGAACCGCTGCCATCCGGAGAGCAAGATATCTAATCACCCGTCTGATTGCGCCTGCGGCGCTTCCCAGACGGCGGGAGAGGGGTCACACTGGGTGTGAACGCTGCGCTGGGCCGGGGGATCGAGGTCAGCCGCGGCGCGGCCAGGGACCGAGAACGGGTGGGGGTGGGTGCGGTGTCGGAGCTGGAGCAGGGCGACGACGGGCGCCGGGCGGGATCGCTGCGCCGTCGGCGCGCCACCGGTGGCCGGCCGAACAAGGTGACGGTGGTGTTCACCGACGCCGAGTTCGCCGACGTATCGGCCCGTGCGGCGGCCCAGCGGGTGACGGTGCCGCACTACCTCGCCCGCATCGGACTCGCCGGCGGTGAGGCGGCGGTCGCGGAGCGGGAGTCCCGGCAGTTCGTGCTGCACCAGCTGGTGATGCTCACCGCCCAGGTGCAGCGGATCGGGGTGAACGTGAACCAGGTGACGCGGTTGCTCAACGGCACCGGGGAGGTCGCCGGGTACGCGGCCGGCACGTTGGCGGCGGCGGAGCGGGCCATCACCGCCCTGGAGCGGTCGGCGTCCACGTGGGCCGATGACGGTGTCGTGCCGAGGTACCGCTGGTGATCACCAAGGTCGGGCGCGGGTCCCGGATGCGCGGGTTGGTCACCTATCTGTTCGGGCCGGGCAAGGCCGAGGAGCACAGCAACCAGCGGGTCGTCGCCGCCTACGACCCGATTCTCGTGGGGGACCGTGGCGACACCGAGCTCGGCGTGGCCATGTTGACCGCCGAGCTGGACTTCCCCCGCAAGGTGTTCGCCCCGGAGGTGGACCAGGATTTTGTCTACCACGTGTCGATCAGCAACAAGGCCGACGCCGACCGGGACCTCACCGACGACGAGTGGCGCGACGTCGCCGAGACCGCCGCCGAGCGGCTCGGGTTCAACACCGGCGGCCCGGGTGGGCGGGTCCGGTGGATCGCCGTGCACCACGGGAAGTCCGCGAACGGCAACGACCACATCCACCTGGTGGCGAACCTGGTGCGTGAGGACGGGCGCAAGCATTACTTCACCCGCCCCGACTTCACTGTCCTGGCCGAGGTGCGTGCGGAGATGGAGACCAAGTACGGGCTCACCGTCACCGGCCGGGCGAAGACCGGGCTCGCCCCGGTGTCCCGGCTGGAGGTCCAGCAGCAACGCGCCGCCGGCACCGAGCTGCCCCGGGAACGGCTGCGGCGGGCGGTCCTCGCCGCCGGCACCTCGGCGCGGACGGAGTCGGAGTTCGTGGAGACCCTGCGCCGGGGTGGGGTCATCGTCCGCCCGCGGTGGGAGGCCGGGACGTCGCGCACCGCGGTGGTCGGGTACTCCGTGGCCCTGCCCAGCGCACCCACCGGCGTGGGGGTGACCCCGGCGCTGGTGTGGTTCGGGGGCGGGAAGCTCGACCGCAACCTCACCCTGCAGGCGCTGCGCGGCGGGTGGGCACCGGACCCCGCGGCGGTGGACACGTGGCGGACCGTCGACACCCGTGGTCCCGCCAAAGCCGACGCGTTGCGGCCGGAGGTGATGGTGCGGGCGCAGCAGGAGGTCGCCCGCATCGGCGCCACCCTCACCGATGTCCCCTTGTCCGACCGGGCTCGGGTGTCGGCGACCGCCCGGGAGGCCGCCGGTGTGCTGGCCGCCGCGGCCGAGCGGGTTGAGGGCCAACCTGCCTACCTGCTTGGGCGGGCGGCGGATCAGCTGTACCGGGCCGCGGAACGCGAACCCCGACAGCGGCCGCCGGTGGCGCCGGCGGAGCACCGGCTCGCGACCGTCGCCCGGGCAGTGCTCACCGTGCAGACCGCCGGGCGCAAGGGTCCGGCCGGGACGGTGATGCTGCTGCACCAGGTGCTCCGCCTCGCCCAGACCATCCAACGCACCCACGAGACCGCGGGCCGGGTGACCCAGGCCCGGGCGGCGGCGGCGGCGGGGGTGCACGTGAAGGCTGCGGCGGCGGCCCTGGACCCGAGTGTGGTCATCGGCGGCGATACCGGGCCGCGTCTGGCGCTGACCCCACGGTCACCGCAGCGGAGCACCCTGCCCACAGCTGTCCCGGTGATGACCCCGGGCACCACCAGCGGCATCACCACGAATGATCGGGGGATCGGACGATGAACGAGGTCGACGAGCACATGGAGCACGCCGGGCGGCAGCTGCAGGCGATGCTGGCCGCCGCGCTGGCCATCGCCCAGGCCGTCGCGGAGCGCCGTGACCGGGCTGTGCGGGACGCCGCCCGCCAAGCCGGGGCCGATGCCCAGGAGATCGCGCGGCGGGCGCAGCTCGGCCGGCTCACCCAAGCCCAGGCTCTGCCCACCGTGGCCGAGGTCGCAGGGCGGGGTCCGCTGTCGCAGACCCCGGCCGGCAGTACCGCCGACGTCGTGGACGGGCTGCGGGCTACCGACGTAGCGGACGTCGCCACGGCGTGGGCGGCGCACACCGCGACCGGGGGCGGCGACCCCCGCCAGTGGGACGACGCCCTGCGGGCCGTCGGTGCGGACCCGGACCGGGCCCGGGCCGACGCGTTGCGGATCAAGGCCGACGTCGTCGACCCCGCCGTCGCTTCCCGTGACGCCGCCCGCCAGGTGGAGGACCTGGCCGCGGCCCGTGTGGTGGTCACGGGGGACCACGCCGCGGGCCGGGCCGTCGACGCTGACCGCACCGCGGTGCTGGAGCAGCTGCACGGGCCCGACTGGGCCGGGCACGTCATCACCGCCGGCACCGACGGTGCTGCGGTCACGCACCCCGAGACGGTGGCGGAGTCTGGGCCTGGGGGGGCCTGGCAGCACGGTGCCGAGGCACCCCGGCTGGCGGGGATGGCCCAGACCACCCGGGCCGGGCGCTCGAGCCTGCCCGGACAACCTGGGAGCCAGTTGCGTCGCGGACAACGCCACACCGTTGAAGCAGCCCGGCAGCGGGAACCCGGACTGGAGCGGTGACCCCCGCCGCAATGGTGCCGTCACCCGTGCTGGGCGGGCTGGCCGACCGGCTCACGCGGTCAGTGCTCGGCAGAACGCGTCGTTGTTCTCGCGGTGTCCTACCCCTCGACGACGGAAGAGCACCGGTGTCTGAGCTCGTCCATGACCAGTCCGCCGATGCGGCGACAACGGGAGCTCGGACCAGCCGCCGCCGGGCGCCCAGGTCGACCCGGGCCGTTCTCCTGCTGTCCCTGCTGGGTGTCGCCAGCGTGATGACCGCCGGGTGCACTTCTACCCCGGCCGGTTCGAGCGGTGGGGCTAGTGGCGGTGGTGGGGGCGTCGGGTCGGTGACCTCCGCTGCCGGCGCTAGTGGTGGTGTGGTGGCGGAGGACCCTGACCACGGCACCGCCCAGCCGTTCCCGGCCCCGGGCACCTGTCACGCCCGGGCCGTACAGAACGGGACCCTGCCCGACCCCGCGTGCACCCCGGGTGCGGTTGACCCGCACGTCACCCAGGCCACGATCGGTACGACGATCTGCCGGCGGGGTGGGTACACCTCCACGGTGCGGCCCCCCGCCTCGGTCACCAGCACGGAGAAGAAGTCCACGCTGCGCGCCTACAACGACCGTGGTCCCAGCTCGAGCTACGAGCTGGACCACCTGGTGCCCCTGGAGCTCGGTGGGTCCCCGAACAGCCCCCGCAACCTGTGGCCCGAACCGGGTGCCGCCCCCAACCCCAAGGACACGCTCGAGACCGCCCTGCACGACCTGGTCTGCGCCCACCGCATGACCCTGGCCGACGCCCAGAACACCATCGCCACCGACTGGGTGGGTGCCTACCGCCAGGTCCTCGGCACCGCACCGACGGCGCCGTAGGACGCGCAGTTGCGCGGACGGTCTTCAAGGGACAAGACGGCGCTGCCACCCCCGTCCACTCGTTCGCTAGTTCAACTACGCCGAACCGCGCGGTAGGACTGATGCGATGGCGGGGGCGAGGGAAATGTGCTGCGCCGAAATCCGGTGACGTTCAGCTGGAGAGCCGGCGTGGAGTAGTCGGTGGTGCAGATGACAACCACGTTCCCCGGGGTCACGGTCGCGGGCAAGTTCGCCATGGTGGCTGTTACAGGTTGATTCGCGCCGACCCAGGTCGTGATGAGCTAGGAGGGGTTTAGGCCTTGTGTGGCTGCGGCCTTGTTACCAACGTAGGTGAGCGCCGCCAAACTGGTCAGGCCGAGGAGGGCGGACGGGATCGTGGGCAACCCGAGGTGAATCTTCGTGACGTCGGTCGTCCTGGTGTAGTCGACAATATTGCCGACGAACGCGCCAAAGAAGTACACCATCGCGACGAGGGAAAAGATGACGTACTGGCTGTCGGCTAGGCTCGTCGACCCGTCATCGTTACTGGTTATGTCCTTCAGCGCTGCACCTTTATCAGTCATCCCAGACAAGCTCACTAACGGCGTAACGTCTTGGGTGTTCGATTTGGGGATCGGATTCGTTGTGGTCGTTGTGGTCGTTGTGGTCGTTGAGGCGGTGATGCCCTTGGCTATGACGGCGGCCGCGAACGGGCCGCCGAGCAATAACGAATAGGCGTTCCAATCGCCTGTGCCGAAGACGTGATCGGCGGTGACGGCAGGGTTGCGGTCCCATACGACGATGCCAGAAAGAAGGATGAGCGCGGCTGCGAGTTCGAGGGTCCATATGAACACGACGGTCTTGCTCGTCGATATTCGGCCGTCAACACCAACGATGCTGTCGAGGAAGCCAAACTTGTTACTCGACTGGCGTGGCGACGCAGAGAATTCTAACAACAGAAGAATCGCGACCATGAACGCGGCCACGCCCCAGATCGCCAGCCCGAGCGCGTGATGGTCATCCATGGTGAGTCCGGTGGTCTGACTTGCTGCAGTGGTTAAGCCCTTTCCTGAGGACGTTCCCTCCACGGCGGCCGGAGTTGCGGCGCTATAAGCACTCCATCCGAGAACGCCGATGGCGACTAGAGCGGGCGTGGCGACGCCCCATCTTGTCAAACCGTTTGTTAGTCCCATGGTCTGCCGCTTCTTCCCGAGTTGCTTCGCCCTGACACCCTCTTCATCGGAGCGGTGCTGCCTGCCCGCTGACGCGGCCACCGTCGCGTGAGTGGGCGCTGCTGCGGTCACTGCCACTGCCACCGTCGCCTGACTGGCCGCTGCTGCGGTCACTGTCACTGCCACCCACCCCGTTTCGTCGCGGGGTCCGACGGGGGGCCGGACACGGCCTCGGCGTAGACGAAGTCGATCGGCGAGCCTCATAGCGGCATACCGGCCTTGTAGGCGGCGCCCTGTTCCGGGTGCCGACCGTCCGGGCGTACGACACGAGGTAGCCCGCCACTGCGCTGAGCTGTCCGGCGACCTTCCCACCACCGGTCACGTCGGAGGCGTAGATCGCCCAGACCGCCACGATGGGGGCCTCCGTGGCGCCGGCGACCACAGAGGCGGTCCGCGAGCGCGGCGCCGTGAGCATGCGCAGCCGTCGTCACCGCGGTGAGCTCCGGAACCCGGTCGGTGGGCCACGACAGCGTCGCCGCGATCGCGGCGACGCACGTCGAGGCCAGGGTGAGGTCAACCCGGGCACAGTCGAACTCGCCGTGTCCGGAGAGTCCGGACAGGCGATCGGGCAGGCCCGTCGACGCCATCACTCTCCGCGGGCGCGCCCGGTCCAGGCGCTGCGCCGTCCAGCCCAGCTGGATCAGCGCTGCCGCCGGCAACTGATCAAGGGGCTGCGTTCCCGTCGTCGTCCTACCAGGGGTACTCGCAGGCTGGGCGGCGACATCATTACTTCTGGCCACCGCATCACCGTCCTCGCTGGGCCTTGACGACCAACTTGTGATCGGCCTGCCGGCCGGGATAGCCGCGCGTCGAAGTTGCCGCGTTCCACGATCGCCGCACGGTCCGTGGAGGCGGAGCACGCGACCAGCTGGTGAGGCCCACTCGGCCGAGGGGGTTCGCCAACGGTGTGAGTTTGATGTGAGGTAGATCTCAGTGCAACATGGCAGTCACGGGCTGTCAACACGCGACTGTGACCGGCTGCGCAGGCAGCATCGCGGCCGCCAGGTGCAGGACCTCACGGCCGCCCGGGTGGTCATCGCCGGGAACCGGGGCACCGCGGTGCTCGAGCAGCTGTACGGACCCGTCCAGGTCGGCGCCGGTGCAATGGAGGGTGCCCGGGGTGGGGCAGTAGAGCCTGCCGGGGCGCTCGGGGAGCCAGCTGATACGCGGGCAGCGCCACACCGTGGAGGCGGCCCGGCAGCGGGAGCCTGGCACGAAACCAAGGGGCGTCCGGGCCAGAGGTTCGACGACTCCGCCGGTGGGCCCCCATAAGGACCGGGACACCGGGGAGGGCAGGTAGCACCGGAAGAGCCAGTCAAGGCTCCTGACTTGTCATAATCTCTCTTATCGGCACTTCGAAACGCGTTGTGCAGCGGGGCAATCGATACCGCTCCCGTTGCTAGGGCCCTGGGACGGCGCGCGCCCAGCAGGTCAGTGCCGGTGCTGCAGGGGTGCCGTCGGGCGGGCCGGTGAGGGGGCATTTACTTTCGGTGTTTGCCTACCCATGAGGAGTTGGACAGCCGCGCTGTTCCGCCGACGAGGCGTTCGCGCAGCGTGGCCCCCTCGGGCTCCAGGATCCGGCCGCGGGCTCGTAGCTCGGGGACCAGGAGGTCGACGACGTCGGTGAAGGTGCCTGGCGACGTGGCGTAGGCCAGGTTGAACCCGTCGACGTCGGCTTCCTCGCACCACCGCTCGAGCTCGTCGGCCACGGTGGTCGGGGAGCCCACCAGCACCGGTCCGCGCCCGCCGACGGCCACGAACTCCGCCACCGAGCCGACCGTCCACGCGGCGTGGGGGTCGGCGGTGGTGAAGGCGGCCAGCGCGGTGCGGGTGGCATCGTTCTCGACGTGCTCCAGGGGGGCGTCGGGGTCCAGCCCGGACAGGTCCACCCCCGTCCACCCCCCGAACAGGGCCATGGCACCTTCCCGGCTGGAGTGGGCGACGTAGTCGGCGTGCTTGGCCCAGGCGGCGTCGTCAGTGTCGGCGAGGACGGGGGTGAGCATCGTCAACACCTTGATGTCGCCCCGGTCCCGCCCGGCGGCCTGCGCGGCTGCGCGCACCCCGTCGACCATGGTGCGCACCGCCGCCGTTGTCGGCCCGGAGACGAACACCACCTCGGCGATTCGCCCGCCCAGCTCCAGCCCCCGGGCCGAGGCCCCCGCCTGGAAGACCACCGGGGTGCGCTGGGGTGACGGCTCGCACAGGAAAGGGCCATGGACGGAGAAGAACTCCCCGTCGTGGTCGACGTCGTGGACCTTGGACGGGTCGGTGAAGGTGGCTGAGGCACTGTCGTGGACCACCGCACCGTCCTCCCAGCTGCCCTCCCACAGCGCGGCGCACACCTCGACGTACTCCTCGGCGAGGTCGTAGCGCCGGTCGTGGGGCACCTGCTCCCCCATGCCATACCCGCGCGCGGCGCTGGCCAGGTAGGAGGTGACCACGTTCCACCCCACCCGGCCGTTGGTGAGGTGGTCCAGGGTGGTGAAGCGGCGCGCCGTGGCCCAGGGGTGCTCATAGGTCACCGACGACGTCACCGCGAACCCAAGACGCTCGGTGACCGCGGCCATCGCCGGGATGGTCAGCATCGGATCGATCAGCGGCACCTGAGCCCCCGCACGGACCGCGGTGTCGCGCGACCCACCGTGCACGTCGTAGACACCCAGGACGTCGGCCAGGAACAGGGCATCAAACCCGCCGCGCTCCAGCAGCCGCGCCAGGTCCGTCCAGTACGACAGATCGGTGTAGGAGGTCGAGCGGTCACCCGGGTGGGTCCACAACCCCGCACTCTGGTGACCGGCACACCCCATGGCGAAGGCACACAACCGGATACGGTCGCTCGCGCCCACGGTCAGTACCCCCGCGCCCACGTAGTGACCGGCTCGACGACCCGCTCGGGGAGTGCCCGGGTCGGCGCAGTCAGGTCACGGTGCAGGGTCTCCGGAGCGGGCCTGAAGACCAGGGCAGCGGCAGAGCCATAGAAGTCGTACCACTCGATCGTGGTGCCGACGGATCCCGCGGCGCCCACGCGGCGCAGCGCACCGCTAGTCGGCGGGGCGTGCGAGGGAGTGTCGAGGACACGGGTCGACGCGCTCACAGCAGTGTTCCTCCATCGGTCCTGGCGGTAGCACCTTCGCGAACGATGGTTGCTGCGGCGTCGTCGAGCCAGGTCTCTCAGCCGCTCTGGATGGTCGAGGCAGAAGTAGACCACAGGCTGCTCCCTCCCGGTCGAGCAGTGTCCGGGAAGGCGAGCGCGGGTGACCCTGACGAGCTCGACGCCGCCCCAGCCCACCGGTGGTCACCCTCTCCAGACCCTCACCCCGAACATCCACGCCGTTTCGCACGGGGATCCGCTTGCGAGGACGCCGCCACTTGGCATGATGACTCGGCTCACCCTGCTGACCCCAAAGCGCCGACACTGACCGGGCGGGGCTCAGCCGCCGACCGGCTCGTCCTCCGGCGGGAAGCGCCGGTCGAACTGTTCGCCAGCCCTCTTCGCGGCCTCCTTACCCGCCGGCAGCCCCGCGAGACTCACGTACGTCGCGATCGTTGAAGGCGCGGCCACCGCCACGACCGTCAACGCCGCAGTCCACATCAGCCACACCCACACGACCACCATCTGACGGGCCCGCACGCGTGAGATCCAGGGGCGAGCCTCGGACAACACCTCGGCCGCCTCGTCGATCGCTGCGGACAGCTCAGCGTCCGCAGCAACGCCGTCCTCTGCAGCCGACAGCGTCTCCGCATCGAACTCGCCCTCGTCGATCAGTTCCGACAACCGATCGAACCCGGCAGCGTCCGGAAGCTCCAAACGCAGCCGCGACAGCGCACTGACTCGATCCAACGAACGGGTGAACTCCGAGTTCACCGCAAGGCCGGCGAGCTGCGACTGAATGTGGGCGTTCGCCATCAGAGGCACCGCGAGCGCCTTTGCCCACTCCCTCTGCCGCTCCGCGATCTGCGCGAACATCGGTTCCAGGACCGCCCGCATCCGCAACGGCGCTGCTACCTGAGCCGAAAGTTGCGGCTGGATCGCCTTCATCAGGGCCTCATTCCGCAACCTAGACGCCCTCAGCACCGGCTCCAGCTGAGCGGTGACTCCCGCCGTCACCTGCTGATTGAGCTGCTGGAGCGCCCCCTCGAGAGGGCTGCTGATCTGCTGCCGGAGCTGCTCCATTGAGCGCGTGAACGCCGGCGTCGAGAACGCGCGGACGAGCGCAGCCCGCTGCTCTTCGGTCAGGCCAGCGTCGTCGTCGTCGTCGCCGCCGTCAACGGACGCGGTGAAGGTCGGCACGGTCCCACTGTAGGTCCGCCGAACGACGGGAACGGGCGCCTCTGTGTCCTCCACCACGTGAGACGGCACTGTCCCGACAGTCGAACCAGCTTCGACGACGCCCACGGCTTTCGGCCGTTCCGCCCGCGACGTCCCGCAGGGGATCCCTTGCGGGACGGCCACACAGCATCGGCCGACGGGTTCGACCGTCGCCGCGGCAGTCTTCTACCGGCCGAGCCATCCGCAGTCCACTGGTCGCGTCCTGCGTTGGGTTCATCGAGTCTGCTGGTAGGCGAGTGCGCAGACGTAGAGCCAGGGTTCGTATCGGCCGTCGATGTGGTGCCGGTGTCGCACCGCCCACCCGATGCGGGCGAGGACCTCGCGCAGGGCGGGTTCGTGCCAGCAGGTGAAGGGGTGGGGCTGGTCGAGCTGGTCGGTGGTCCACCCCGACCCGTCGCCCTCTTCAGGGTGAAACCCAGGACCCCGTCGGTGGTCACCGCGCGTCGGTCGCGGTGCAAGAGGTCCTCGAGCTGGGCCCGGTCCAGGTGCAGCAGGACTGCGTCGGCGAGCAGTCCGTCCCAGGGTTCCCGAGGTCGTCGGTGCGCCAGTCCAGGTGCAGGGCATGGTGGCCGGCGGCGCGCAGCCTGGTCAGGAACGCGTGGATGGCATCGCTGCGGCTGACTTGCACACCGCGGGCCTTGTGAAGTGGACGGACGCTATGCGCTGCGGGTGACCATGGTCCGCTACGCCCCGAGCCCGACTACCCCGTCCCTGCGATGAGCGCCTTACATCTATCGCTGCACAGGTGAACAGGTTCAGCCAATTAAACTTAGAGGGCTGTGAGAATATCGAAATTCAAGCCTGCCGCTTGGGCGAGGTACACCTGTTGTTCGAGGTCCTGCCCGGTGACGGCGACCTCGCCCCGGGGACTGGAGTAGATCGTCCCGGGCGCGCTGGCGCACAGGCTGGCAACGTCGAGAGATCGTGCCCCGCCGATGAGCTCGGCCAGCAGCAGCATTCCTTCGTAGCAGGACTCACCCACGCTGTTGAGGACCGGCGCATCAGAACCGTACTTCCGTGCGTAGCGGGCGCTGAGGTCCAGGCTTTCCGCCGTGGCTAAGGTCTCGAAGTAGCCGGCAGTGGAGTACAGGTTGCGGGTGGTGCTGGTTCCGCCGGCGAGCAGCATGTTCTCGTCCATCAGCGGGCTCAGTCGAGCGAGAGATTCATCGAGGCCGGCGCTGACGAACTGGCGGTTGAACTGAACACCGTGTTCACCCAGCATCAGCATCAACACGCCGTCAGAGTCGCGCTGCTCCAACTCCAGCAGAGCTGCTGAATGGGTGTTGATGTCGGGGGTGACGAAGATGTTATCGGCGAAGGTGACGCCACATTCTGCTGCCGCAGCAGTGGCTTCGGCTGCCGTTCGCCGTGGCCAGACGTAGTCGTCCCCGATGATGGTCCATCGGCTGATGTCGGCCTCGCGGGCCAGCCAGCTCAGCGCGGCCAGGACCTGCCGGTGGGGGGTCTCGCCGGTCATGAAGAGTCCCGGTGTGACCTCACCACCTTCGTAGAGGGCGGTGTAGATGTACGGGACTCGTGCGCGTACGCGAGGCGCGACAGCTTGGCGCACGGCCGAGCTGTGCCAACCGACGATGGCATCGATCTGGTCGTCTCGAAGCAACCGGTCCACCTCGTCCGCCACCCGACTCGGTGCATCTCCGCCGTCAACGACCTGCAGCTGGACCTCACGGCCGAGCAACCCACCCTCGGCGTTGATGTGGTCCACGGCCAGTGCGGCGCAGAACTCGCAGGATGGTCCGAAGATGCCAGCAGGTCCCTGCAGTGGGATGAGGAGCCCGACTCTGACGGGACCCTCGTTGCGGTGACGGGGTAAAGGGTAGTGAATCGACGGCACGGCATCGACCTCCACATCGACCGACGCAGGTACTCGTGAAGGCTTCGGCTGAGTGAGATGCACGAGCCTGAGGGTGCTGCAGGCGAACCTTCGTGCGCATCGTCTCCTTCCCGGCCTCTAAGGGCAAGGCGGGTTAACATTATTGTCATCCTGGTGTCGCGTGAGCTCCCGCGTCGCCACTTGTTCAGTAGAGGGGATCTACCGTGATCGGTCCCGACGATGTGGAGTTGACGGGGTTGCTGGGCTACCTGCAGCGTCGCTTGTCGGACCGCCTCACGCGGAAGCTAGCGGCAGCGGGCAGCTCGTTGAACGAGTGGCGCGTTCTTGCGCAGCTCGTGGACGGGGGTGGTAGCGCCATGCGCGACGTCGCGACCTCCCTCGACGTGCCGGCGTCGACTGCCACGAAGCTGATCGACGCGATGGTGGCCGCGAACCTCGTGTATCGACGTGGCGATGAGAACGATGGCCGACGTGTCGTTGTTCATCTCGCACCGCGGGGGCGTGTTGCCTACGAGAGGCTTTCGCCGCTGCTGCAGGCTGAGCAGGAGGAGCTCACGGCCTTGACTGATGATGGTGACCTGGAGCAGCTGACGCGCCTCTTGACCCGGCTCAGCCAGAAGGTCAGCTGAGCCGGGTCAGGAGGCGCACCGTTACCCTCGGCGTCGAGCCTGCGGGGACGTCGGTGACCGCTCGAGGTCCTCGTACCCGTCAGGCTCCTGGTCGTGCCGCGCCGTAGGGGTGGGGGAACAGGGGGATTCGCTCCCCGACCATGGGGATCACGGCGAGGGCCCAGCTCAGGTAGAGAGCGACCACCCCGTCGACGATGAGCACCCAGCCCCCGACCTTGCTGAGCGCGGCGGCGGCGTCACCGTGAACGAAGTTCGCCAGGCCGAGGACGAGGTAGGCGACGGCGAGGAAC
The DNA here is from genome assembly GCF_026153295.1 of Rhodococcus antarcticus. NCBI lineage: Bacteria > Bacillati > Actinomycetota > Actinomycetes > Mycobacteriales > Nocardiaceae > Rhodococcus > Rhodococcus antarcticus. The sequence continues at coordinate 84,849 of NZ_CP110616.1, forward strand.
GCGAAGGCGAGGAACGCGGGCATGTTGATGTGCCAGGCCCCCCAGGACAGCATCACCGTAAAGACGCACCACAGCAGCAGCCAGGTCCCGAAGGCATCAGCGAAGGCTGCAGGCTCCATCGTGCTGGCGTAGAAGCGCAGCATGATCGCTGTGGTCAGCAGGAACGCGGAGTAGAAGACCGCGAAGCTGCCACCGAAGATGTTGTTGGCCCGCAGCTCCAGCAGGCCGCCGACGAACAGCCCCAGGAAGCCTGTACCGAAGGCGACCGCCGCGAACACGGTGACCGCGGCGGGGGCGATGAGGCCTGCGTTGGGGATCCCGAGCATCAGCACGGACAAGGCGAAGGCGCCGACGGCGAGCGGGGTGCCGACGCCGGCTTCGGGCCGGAAGTCGGGCAGCGTGACCGGCGGTGAGTCCGACAAAGTTGTCATGGCGTCTCCTACGACTCGAGCAGCTCGGTCAGGGCAGCGTTGATGAACGCGGTGTCGACGGTGTTGGCACCGCCGCCGGCGAAGTGGCCCCAGACCCCCGGGATCACCCGCAGCTCGGCCCCGGGGATGTGGCCCACCGCGTACTCCTCGTCCTCGGGGGGGAAGTACAGGTCCTTCTCGGCGGGCATCACGATCGTCTTGGCCTTGATCGAGGCCAGGGCGCGCTCGTGGTCCCCGTCGAATCCGGGGGTGTTGCCGACGTTGCCGTTCTGCCACGTCCAGGCCATGGCGAGCAGGTTGTTCGCGTCCTTGGCGAGGAACAGCCCTTCCCAGAAGCCGACGAGGAAGTCCTCGAGGGAGGCGTAGTCGAAGGGGTCCTTCGCGTAGAGCTGCTGCCAGTAGAAGGCCTGCGACAGACCCCACCCGGCGTAGACCCTGCCCACCGCGCGCAGGCCCTTGACGGGCTGGCTGGTGTACATGCCGTCCTGCCAGGCTGCGTCGGTGTAGATGGCGTACTTGACGGCCTCGAGGAACACGACGTTGTGCTCCGCGGTCTTGGAGGAGCCGCAGAAGGGAAGGGCCCGCTCGACCATGTCGGGGTAGCTCACCGCCCACTGGTACGTCTGTCCCGCGCCCATGGACCACCCGGTCACCAGGGCCAGCTTCTCGATGCCGAACTTCTCGGTGACGAGGCGGTGCTGCTGCTCGACCTGGTCGTAGAAGGTGACGTTGGGGAACCGGGCGCCGTCGTGCGGGGCGGGGGTGTTGCTCGGGGAGGAGGACAGCCCGTTGCCCAGCATGTTCGGGACGATGATGAAGTACTTGCTGGGGTCCAGGGCCATGCCCTCGCCGATGAGCCACTCGTTGTCCTGGTGCTGCCCGGAGTACCAGGTGGGGTAGACGATGGCGTTGGACTTGTCCTCGTTGAGGGTCCCGTAGGTCTTGTAGGCGAGCTTCGCGGCCCGCAGTGTCTGCCCGGTGCTGAGGCGGACGTCGCCCAGCTCGAAGATGTCGTAGTCCAGCATGTGGTCTCCCAGGTGAGGTAGATAGGTGGGGTGTGGGGACGTGCGGTGGACCTGCGCCGCAGTGCCGACGGCGCGGGGTTTCGGTTCACCTTCTGGCCGCGCCCGGCATCGCGAATGCCAACGTCGGCGGGTCGGTCATCGGGGGCGTAGGCGCCCTAGTCGGTGACGGGGTCGTGACCTGCGGCGACGCCGGGCAGGATGTCTCGGTCGAAGATGGACAGCGGGATGCTCAGCGACACGGCGCAGTTGGGGATGTCGACGAGCCCACCGATGCGCCCCTCGATCGGGGCCGCACCAAGGAACAGGTACGCCTGCTCGAAGGTCCAGCCCATGGCGGGCATGAGGTAGTTGATGGCGTTGAGGCACGCCTGGCGGTAGGCGACGGTGGCGTTGAGGTAGTAGTTGCGTCCGTTCTCGACGCTGATGCCCTCGAAGGTGAGGAACTCGGAGTAGTTCGGGCTGACCCGCCCGGGCTTGAAGAACGGCATGGTCGAGGGGTAGGTGTTCATGCCGCCCTTGATCACGTCGAAGTGCAGGTCGATGAACCCCGGCATCTCGATGGCCCCGCAGAAGGTGATCTCCCCGTCGCCCTGGGCGAAGTGCAGGTCGCCGATCGAGAACAGCCCACCGGGGACGTAGACGGGCATGTAGACCCGGCTGCCGACGCCGAGGTCCTTGATGTCGACGTTGCCACCGTGCTCCCGCGGCGGGATCGTCCGGACGGCCTCGGCCGCGGCCCGGTCGAACGCCGCCCCGCTGAGGGTGCCCAGCAGGGCGTCCTTGGCCAGCGGGGGCAGGGCCAGACCAGGGACCTGCGGTGCGCCGGGAACGGCCCCGGAGTTCGCGGGCTGGTCACCGGTGACCCGGTCGGGGTTCAGGTCGATCAACGCCTGCTCGCGTCGGTTCCACTCGGTGAGCAGGCTCGGTGAGGGGGCGCAGCCGAACAGCCCGGGGTGGGAGTTGCCGATGAAGCGGACACCGGGCACGTGCCGGGAGCTTGCCCACACCCCGTCCAGGTCCCAGATGGCCTTGGACGCACCCGGGGAGTAGTCAGTGAGGAACCCGCCACCGTTCTCCTTCGCGAACACCCCGGTGTAGCCCCACGCCTGCTCCTGGAACGGGCCGATGTTCACGATGTCGACCACGAGCAGGTCACCAGGCTCCACGCCCTCGAAGGAGAACGGCCCACTGAGCATGTGGCACGGGTCGATGTTCATGTCCCGGATGTCGTCGGAGCTGTCGTCGTTGCGGACCTGGTTGTCCGTCCAGTCCTTGCACTCGATCCGGTACGTCGAACCCGTCCGCAGCGTCGCCGCCGGCGGGATCTCGGGGTGCCACCGGTTGTGCCCCGGCACCACCTGGTCACGCATCGACACGTTCAGATCACGGTTGACCTCAAAAACGACCTCAGGCATGAAGTTCCTCATTCCTCGTGCTGACATCTGGTGGACCGTGGGTGACCCTTGACCACCAGGTACTTCATGGGGAAAATATCTACGACGTGGGGTGGCGTCAAGGTCCAGTCCGGTCCGCTTTAGGAGGTCCACCAAGGATGGCGACCGCGCAGCCTGGGCGCGGTTGCTCTCACGAGATCCGACCCGTGCGCACGTCGTGGGAGGCCGCTGCTGCTACCCGGGAAGCACGGGATCACGAGAACGAGAGTTGGTGACGGCAAGGGTGTACGAAGGACCCGCTGCGCTGTGCTCGCCGTGAGACGAAAGGATGATCCGTGCCGCTGTACGAATTCCGCTGCTCCTGCTGCGGCCCCTTTGACCTCCATCGCACGATGCAGGAGGACAGCTCGATCGCGCACTGCCCTGGTTGTGCGGAACTTGCCCAGCGTCGTTACAGCGTGGGAGCGCAACCGGTGCCCAACGGCGCACTGCGCGATGCGGGACGTGTCGAGCGAAGCCGGGTCGACCGTGCCCGCGGTGGCGAGCCGGTGGTCACCGGCCCGCCGCTCGGTCGTCGGCTGCACGGTCTCGGCGGCCACCGCCACTGAGCCCCGGTCAGCATGGGGCGCCGCGGGCTCCCGCTGCGCCCCAGACCACCGCCACCTCGTAGCCACGGAGACCCATGCCCCGCATCTCTCGCCTGTCCACGACCCCGCTCAAGGGGACGGCAATGCTCCCGTCAAAGGCGGTGACCCTGACCGCGGGCGGAGTGGTGGACAACCGCCGCTTCTACCTGGTTGATGCGCAGGGACACCTGTTCAACGGCAAGCACCACGGTCCGCTGGTACGGCTCACTACGGCCTACGACCCGCAAGCTCGGCGTCTGCACCTGACGTTCCCCGACCGTGCACCCGTCGAGGGCCCCGCCACCGAGCTCGGCGACGCGGTGCACACGAACTTCTACGGACGAGAGGTCGACGGGCACCTCGTGCAGGGGCCCTGGTCTGCTGCGCTCACCGACTTCGTTGGTGAGCAGGTGCACCTCGTCGCGGTGGACCGCCCCGGCGAGGCCGTGGACGTCCACCCGGTCACGCTCATCTCCACAGCCACCCTGCAACACCTGCGCAACGTCACCCCGGACGGACCCCAGCTCGACCACCGACGCTTCCGGATGCTCGTCGAAGTAGACGGCTGCGACGTGCACGAGGAAGACACCTGGGTTGGCCGGCGCGTACGGATCGGCGGTGCAACCGTGCGGGTCGTGGGCCCCGTCCCCCGCTGTGTCGTCACCAACGAGAGCCCCGACACCGGTGAGGTCGACTTCAATACCCTCAAGGCCATCGTGCGGTACCGCGGCGAGCTCGCCACCGATCTCACAACCCCCGTGGCTCACCTCCCGGACAACGGGACCGTCATCTTCGGCGTGTACGCCACCGTCGACCAGCCGGGCGTGGTCGCCGTGGGCGACGACGCGCACGTGATGGAGGACCTGGCCTGATCCGGGACGGGGCCGTCATGGCGTCGAGCACACACGGGGTGCCCGGCTCGGGTCATCTTCCGTTCGGCGGCGACACCGACTCCGACTCCCTTGACCACACGGTCCTTCCTGTGGAAACTATTCGAACAGCACGGTGACGGCTGGGTCAGGTTTTGTTTCGCGGGCGTCGTGTCGGGGTCGTAATCCTCCGGAGTTCTGTGTCGTTCCCTGGCGGTGCAGTGGCCGGCCCCACCATCGGTTGGAGAGCTGATGCCTCGGTACGAGCACCACCGCGACGGTTGCGGACGGGTCGATCAACGCACCGCCATGGCGCGGACGGCACCCCTCGAGCTGGCCGATCGGGTCGCCGGTTCCGTCTGGTTCACCGCCCACCCACCTGACGCAGCCACGTCGGTGCGCGGAGCCACGCCTCCCCGGTGGTCCGGAGCCTCGCTGGGCGTGCAGAGGACGGGGAAGCCGCGACGGACGGGCCCGCCCCGTGAGAGGCGGGTGCCCACCGGGAGCCGGGAGACGACGGACAACGGCAGATCCCTTCGCGGCACTGCAGGCCAGGGGGGCGCCCGGTCGTTCCAACGCGCGAAGTCTGACCAGGACCCGACGTCAGTGGAGGGTCCGTCGTGGTGACCTACGCCTACCGGTGCCCGCAGGACGGTGCCTTCGACCTGCGCGCTCCGATGGGTCAGGCTCCGCAGAGCGCCGCGTGCCCCACGTGCGAGGACGAGGCCCCCCGGGTGTTCCTCGCGCCGCGGCTGGGTTCCGGCCGGGCCGACCTCGTCCGTGCCATCGACCGCACCAAGGCCAGCGCCGACCGGCCCGAGGTGGTCTCCCGCCTGCCCGCCTCACGCCGGCGCGGCACCCCGGTGACCTCGAACCCGCTGCACCGCAAGCTGCCCCGCCCCTGAACCCAGCCCCTGTGCCCGTCCAGCCCCTGACCTCGCCGTCGACCAAGGAGTGCCCACCGTGCCCGAGCTCGTCTTCCCGCTCGACTCGTCCAAGCCGTTCACCGACCAGCAGATCACCGGTCACAACCGCTGGCACCCCGACATCCCCGCCCCCGTCACGGTCAAGCCCGGTGACACCTTCCGGGTGCACTGCCGGGAGTGGTTCGACGGGGCCATCCACAACGACGACTCGGCCGACGACATCCGCGACGCCCCGCTGAACGGGGTGCACGTGCTCTCAGGCCCGTTCCACGTCACCGGGGCCAAGCCCGGCGACCTGCTCGTGGTCGACATCGTGGACCTGGGCCCCATCCCCCAGGAGGACTCCGGCCCCCTGGCCGGGCAGGGCTGGGGCTACACCGGGATCTTCGCCACCCAGAACGGCGGCAGCTTCCTCACCGAACAGTTCCCCGACGCCTACAAGGCGATCTGGGACTTCCGCGGCCAGCAGGCCACCTCACGGCACGTCCCCGGGGTCAGCTTCACCGGCATCGTCCACCCCGGACTGATGGGCACCGCACCCTCAGCGAAGCTGCTGTCGACGTGGAACGCCCGCGAGGGCGCCCTCATCGCGACCAACCCCGACCGGGTCCCGCCGCTGGCGCTGCCCCCGCTCGCCGACTCAGCGATCCTCGGCTCGCTCACCGGCGACGAGTTCGACCGGGTGGCCGGCGAGGCGGCCCGCACCGCACCGCCCCGGGAGAACGGTGGCAACCAGGACATCAAGAACTTCACCAAGGGGACACGGGTGTTCTACCCCGTGTTCGTCGACGGGGCGAACCTGTCCATGGGCGACCTGCACTTCTCCCAGGGCGACGGCGAGATCACCTTCTGCGGAGCCATCGAGATGGGCGGGTTCATCGACCTGCACGTCGACATCATCCCCGGCGGCATGGACACCTACGGCGTCAGCGAGAACGCGATCTTCATGCCCGGCAACACCGACCCGCAGTACTCGCAGTGGCTGGCCTTCTCCGGCACCTCGGTCACCCTCGACGGCGAGCAGCGCTACCTCGACTCCCACCTGAGCTACCAGCGGGCCTGCCTGCACGCCATCGACTACCTCACGAAGTTCGGCTACAGCCCCGAGCAGGCCTACATGATCCTCGGCGCCGCACCCATCGAAGGCCGGCTCTCCGGCGTCGTCGACATCCCCAACTCCTGCTCCACGGTCTACCTGCCGACGGCCATCTTCGACATCGACCTCACCCCCTCGGTGGGCGGCCCCACCCAGATCAACCCCGGTATCGGCGTTCCCCGCTCCAGCTTCTGACACCAGCCCCCGCCGCACCGTTCACCCCGGTGCGGCGGGGAGCCCCTGACGATCTGGGTATTCGACCGCCTCGGCTGCTCGCTGCGCCACTCCTCGGCGCGGTGACCGAGATCGGCGAAAACCTCGGGTTACGTCGCACCACGAGCTGGACCACATCGCCGTCGGTTGCGGGGCCGCCTCCGCAGATCGACGCACCGAATCACGAGTAGCTGACCCTCGCTGATAGCCACCGGGACAGTGCTCGACATCAACGTTGAGTCCCGCCCGGCGCCGGTGCGCAGGCCTGTCACGGGTTGCTCCGCGCGCTGCGCACGAACAGCAAGCCCGATCCCAGGGTCCAGGTGTCGCCGCTGGCGGTGGCCCCGGTCATCCCCACCATGGTCCGCGGTCCGAGAAGCTCGACGAGCTCGACGTGGCCCACCCCGGCGAACCCGACGACCCGGGTGGGGTCCCACCCGTGGTCGACGCTGAGCCGGCGGGCCACCTGGGCCCAGCCGGACGGGGTGTCCGCCACGACCAGCACGTCGGGGTCGCCGCCGATCAGGCGTTGCGCGGCCCGGCGCCAGGACGCCGCCTGGGCCGGCCAGGTGACGGTGTCGAGCACGGTGCGGCCGGGCCGCTCCCAGGCGAGGGCGAACGCCTGTACGGCTGCCCAGGACGCCGGGTGGCGACCGTGGCCCAGGGTCACGGTGCTCGCAGCGCCCACGAGGTCAAGCACCCGCTCGAGCTCAGCGTCGGTATGAGGGTGGGCGACAGCGGCGGAGGTGGCGACGCGCTTGATCACGGCGTCGGGGATGCGGGGGGACGGCTCGTGGTTGCTCACGATGGCACCGACCCCGCTGCGCGCTCGGGTGTGATGCCGGGTGGGGTCTTCGGCGCAGTCGTCCTGGCCTTCCACTCGGAGTAGGCCGCGGGCATGCACACCGCGCAGGGACGGAACCCCGCGTCGATCGCGGCCTGCTCGTCGGCGAAGAACACCCGGTGCGCCACGTAGCCGCCCGCGGCGATGGCCCGCAGGGCGGTGGGGCAGCTCAGGCGCCCGTAGATTTTGGAGCGGCGGTGACCACCGACCCGGCCGGGCACCGTGCTGGGGAACGGATGCAGGTCCGCGTCGTGCAGCACGTAGGTACGTCCGGGTCGGCTCACGCGGCGTCGTGGAAGACGAGGGCGAGGGTCATGCGGTGCCCGGAGCGAATCATCGACACCCCGTGGCGCACCGGGGCCGCGGACCAGCCACGCGCCGATCGCACCGGTCGGTCACGGGTGGTGAAGACCAGGCCGTGACCGTGCGGGATGGTGGTCGACGTGCCGCGGGACTGCGCCCGGGGGCGCTGCTCCAGCAGCAGGAACTCCCCGCCGGTGTGGTCGGTCCCGGGGGCGTTCAGGTTGATCACGACCTGCAGCGGGAACACCAGGTCGCCGTAGAGGTCGCGGTGCAGGGCGTTCCAGTCCCCCGGCCCGTACTTCAGCAGGATCGGGGTGGGCTTGGTCTGCCCCGCCTCGTGGCACATCTCCAGCCAAGCGTCAAGGTTCTCCGGCCACGGGGTGGGCCGACCCAGGCGGGTCCACCAGTCCCGGGCGATGGGCAGCAGCCGGGGGTAGAGCGCCTGCTTGAGCTCGGTGACGGCGTCGGGGAAGGGCTCGGTGAAGTAGCGGTACTGCCCCTCGCCGAAGCGGTGCCGGGCCATGGTGACCGTCGACCGGAAGCGGGTGTCGTCGTCGTACAGAGCGGCGATCGCGGTGGTCTCGGCGGGACTGAGCAGGGGGCCGATGAGAGCGCACCCCGTGTCGTCAAGGTCCGCGGCAATCGTGGTCCAGCTCGCGTCGTCGACCCGGGCCCGCCAGGGCGCTGCCGTACTGCCGGCCGATGTGGACCGGGGTGTCCGGGTGGGGGTCATGCTGCGGCCTCCAGGGCGAGCAGGGTGCGCTTGGCGTCGACGCCACCGAGGTAGCCGCCGAGGGCACCGTCGGCGCGGACCACGCGGTGGCAGGGCACGACCACCGGCAGGGGGTTGGTGGCGCAGGCGGTGCCGACGGCCCGCACCGCCTTCGGGCTGCCGGTCAGGGCGGCGACGGCGGCGTAGCTGGCGGTGGCGCCGTAGGTGATCTCGGGCAGGTGGTGCAGGACCTCGCGGCGGAACCCCGCCGACAGGCGCCAGTCCAGAGCGACGTCAAAGCTGTGGCGGCGTCCGTCGAAGTACTCCTCCAGCTCGCGGGTGGTCTCCTCCAGGCGCACCGAGGACCGCAGGATGCGGGGGCTGATCCGCACGGAGAGGGCCTGCAGCACGGCGTCGTGGTCCTCGCGGGCGTAGGCCACCCGCACGAGGCCTTGCTCGGTCGCCGCGAGCAGCAGCGGTCCCACTGGGGTGTCGACGGTGCGGTAGGCGACGTCGAGGGTCCCCGCGGCCTGCGCCGCCGCGGCCAGCCGGGTGCGCAGCGCCTCCAGGTGGTCGGCGGTGGCGGGGTGGGCGAAGGTGAGGCAGCCAACCAGGTGGTCCCTGGTCAGGTCGTCGTCGATGGTCATCGTGGTGCTCCCGTCGTGGCGTTCAGGCCTGGGTAGGACGTGCGGAGCGCGGCGATGCCATCGGCACCCGCGCGTCTGGCGGCCGCCGCGCTGCCCCCGACGAGGGTGGCGACGTCGGCGTAGGGCAGACCGGCGAGGTAGTGGTAGGCAACGACCTGGCGCTGCTTCGGGGCCAGGCGTGCCACACAGTCGGCGAGGTCGGGGTCGGGGTCGTCCGCGGCAGGGGCCGGTGCCGTGTCGGGGAGTTCGCTGGTGGGGGTCGCGCGTCGTGCCGTGGCCCGGACAACGTCGACCGCCTTGCGGTGGGCGATCGTGACCAGCCAGGCCTGCACGTTGGCGTCGGCAGGGAGCGCCGGATAGGCCTTCAGTGCGGCGAGAAAGGTCTCCGACCACGCGTCGTCGGCGTCGACCGGCCCCAGCACAGCCCGGCACACACGCAGCACCGTCGCACCGTGGGCCTCGACGACCGCGTCGAAGGGCAGCTTGGGCATCACACCTCGTAGACGTCTCGGTGGCGGGTTCCGTGAGGTTCGACCCACTGTCCCCCTGACAAGACCACTACGGGGTCAGGGCCTGGCCGCCGGCTGCACACGGCGGTCAGGAGCCGCCGATTAGCCCGAGCTGACGCGGGACGGAGACGCCGTCGTCGAGCCCGATCTCCTCGGTGATGAGCCCGTTCTCCACCTTCAGGATGGTTGTTCCGGTGAAGTCGTGATGGACGTGAGCCGGACACGACGCCCCTGAACTCCACCCCGCCCTGGCGCGCCGGGGTTAGCGTCCCGGTGTGCGGACCACCTTCCACGGGCAGCTCGATGCCCTGCTGGCCCAGCTCTTCGCCCTGTGCCGGCTCACCGAGGTCGCCCTCGCCCGAGCACCCCGCGTCCTGCTCGGGGCGTTCGCACGGGCCGATGGGCTGGGGCTCGAGGTCTTGGACCAGCTGTGACTGCTACCGGCAGGACGGTGGCCGCCGGGGCCACTGCCAACCTGGCCGTGGGCACCTTGTTCGCGTGGAGCCTGGTGGCCGAGCAGGCGGCGGCTGATGTGGGCGCAACCGGTGCCGTCACCTCCGCTGTATTCGCCACCGCGATCGCCACCTTTGCGGTGACGCTGCTCGCCGTCGGGCGGCTGGACCCGCAGCCGCCCTCCCGGTTCTTGTTGGTCGCGGCGGCGGTGGTCGCCGGGGCCGGGTTGGGCCTGGCCGCCGTCTCGCAGGATCCCGTGACGCTGTGGTTCGGGGTGGGTCTGCTGTTCGGCGCGGCCAACGGGCTGGCCTACGGGGTGGCCGCCGGGATGGCCGCGCGCGCCCCGGCTGCGAGGCGGGGGGCGGTGACCGGGGTGGTGGTGGCCGCCTACGCGGCCGGACCGATCCTGCTGGGGGCCGCCGGACCGCGGTTGGTGGCGGTGGAGGGGTGGCGTGCGTGTGTTGGGGGTCTGGCCGTGGTGGTGACCGTGCTGCTGCTCGTCGCTGCGGGTCTGGCACCCGGTGACCAGGATCGACACCAGTGGGACGAGAAGGACGGCGCGGCCGCCGAGCCGGTCGGGCGGGGGACGGTGCTGCTGCTGTGGCTGGTGTTCGCCGGTGGAGTCGCACCGGCACTGCTGGTCTTCGCCCATGCGCTCCAGCTGGCCGCGGCCCGCGGTCTCGGCCCGGGCGCCAGCGGCATTGCGGTCTCCGTGCTGGCGGCGGGCAACCTGCTCGGACGGGTGGGAGGGGGCTGGCTGTCGGACAGCGTGGGTCGGGTCCCGGGTCTGGCACTGGCGCTGGCTGCGACCGGGATCTCCGTGGGCGTGCTGGCCACGGACGTACCACCGGGTGTCGTGCTCACCGCCTTCACCACGGTAGGCGTGTCCTACGGAACGGTGTCGGTGCTCATCGTCGCCGTCACCACCGACCGGGTGGGGGTGCGGGCGTTCCCGCGGGCCTACGGCTGGGTGTTCACCGCGTGGGGATGCGCCGGGCTGATCGCACCGGTAGCCGGGGACGCGCTGCTGGGGGCCGGAGGGCAGGCGAGGGCGCTCATCGCCGTCGCCGCCCTGCCGCTGCTGCCTGCGGCTCTGGCCCTGCTGGCGCTGGCCCGCCTGAATCCGCCGAACGTGAACGGGGAACCTCCTCGACCAGCCACCGAGCCCAGGGTTGAGCTGCCCTCGACCCCGCCCGGGACGTAAGCCGCCGCTGGTGGGCCCCGCAGGGTGACCCCGCCCGGGACGTAAGTCGCCGCTGGTGGGCCCCGCAGGGTGAACCCCACCGGGAACGCGGCAGCCCAACGGGGTGCGAGCGCTGGCGGGTCCTATATGCCCTGTCCGGAGGACATTCCGGTGACGGGGCGTCGTCCGGGACGAGATCTCCGGAGGGAGAGCTACGCCATCATCAGCGCCGTCATCCACCTCGCGCATGCCCTGAAGCTGGACACCGTCGCCGAGGGCATCGAAACCCTCGCCCAGGCCGAGACCCTGCACGGGCTGGGCTGCGACCACGGCCAGGGCTTCCTGCTCGGCCGTCCTGCACCCAGCTGAGGGTCACCACGACCAACGGCTATGAAAGGTCAATCTCTCCTGCGGGCACGGTGCGATCGAACTGAGACGGCACCACCCAGGAATTCGCACGCTACCGGCATCTTCGTGTTCACGGTGTAGTCGCTACGGTCCGCGAATGGATGATGGTCAGACGGTGGGCTGGTTGGGGTTGGGTGCGATGGGGACGCCGATGGCGGTGCGGCAGGCCGCGGTGGGCCGGGTGGTTGTTGCGTTTGATCCCGGTGCCCCCGCACCGGCGGGTGTCGAGCTGGTGTCGAGTCCGGCCGCGGTGGCGCAGGTGGCCGACGTTCTGGTGCTGATGGTGGCGACCCCGGGGCAGGCTGAGTCCGCCTTGTTCGGGGCGGATGGTGCGGCCGGCGAGCTGCGCCCGCCCGCCAGGGTGGTGGTCCTGAGCACCCTCGGCCCGGCGTGGGTCCGTGACCTGGCGGACCGGCTGCCGGCGGGTGTCGTCGTGGTGGACGCGCCGGTCAGCGGGGGTGTGGTGCGGGCGGCGGCCGGAACCCTGCTGATCATGGCCGCCGGGGTCTCTGGGCGGGACCGGGAGTTCCTGGCGGTCCTCGGGGAGGTGGTTGACGTGGGGGATCGGCCCGGTCAGGGGCAGTCGATGAAGATGGTGAACCAGGTGCTGTGCGGTGTGCACATCGCCGCCGCGGCGGAGGCACTTGCCGTGGCGCAGGCGCTGGGCATCGAACCCGGGTTCGCGTTGGACACGATCCGGCGTGGTGCTGGGGCGTCGTTCATGTTGGACGATCGCGGGCCCCGGATGGTGGCGGGGCCTGATGGTCAGGTGCGCAGCGCCATGTCCTTGTTCGTCAAGGATTTGCAGCTTGTCCTGGACGAGGCCGGGGCCGCACATCTACCTACACCGGTCGTCCAGGCCGCTTTGGGGCAGTTCGCCGCCGCCGCAGCCGCGGGTCTGGGCGGCCACGATGACGCTGAGCTGTTCGACCATGTGCGGCCGGGCGGAGCTGGTGGGCGGGGCGGCACGCTCTGATCGCCCCACCCACCTGCTCAGCTCTAGTGCTTGGGCAGCGCTCGCCCGTCGGCGTCGAGGTAGTCACGCCAGGACCGCTTCGGCGCCCACCCGAGCTTGTCCATGGCCTTGCGCGAGGAGATGCCCGAGGCGTCGACCCGCTCGAGGTCCCGTAGCTCGATCGCGTCGCCGTAGTACTGCTTGAGGACCGCGGCGAAGTCGTGGCCGCCGACGTTGTCCGGTGAGGCGATGTAGAACACCTCGTGGCCAGGTAGGTCGCTCTCGGCGGCCAGGACGATCGCGTCCGCGAGGTCGTAGGCGTCGATGTAGCTCCACAGGTTGGGGCTGGTGACCGCGGCGTCGCGCACCTGGGGGCCGAGGTTCTGCTCGTAGTTGCCCTCGTTCTGGACCCAGCTCGGCCGGATCGAGATGCACCGGATGTCGGAGCGCTCGACGGCGGCGTCCATCAGCTTCTCCCCGAACAGCTTGGTCAGCGCATACGGGTCCTGGGGGTGGGCTGGGTGCAGCTCGTCGACGGGGGCGTAGTCGGGGAGGAAGTCACGCTCGGGGAAGAAGAAGCCGGGGACGGTCTCGCTGGAGATGTTCACGAAGCGCTGGACGCCGAAGCGGACGGCGGCCTCGAGGACGTTGAAGGTGGCCATGATGTTGGTCTGGAACACCACGTGTGCGGGGTTCCCGGTGGGTTCGGGGATGGCCGCGGCGTGCACGACGGCGTCAGCGCCCCGGATCACGGCGAAGGCGTCGCCGGCATCGGTCAGGTCGGCCATCCGGTAGTCGGCGCTGCCGGGCGGCTTGCGCTCGAACCCGGGTCGGGTGAGGTCGGTGGCGAGCACGTCGTGGCCCGCGTCGAGGAGGGCCTGGGTCGCGGCGCGACCAACCTTGCCGTGGGCTCCGGTGACGACGATCTTCATGAGTTGTCCTTCGTTGGTCGTTGAGGGGTGCCGGGCAGCCCGGTGTGGGCCCCGGTAGGGGTGGGTACCGCTGTGACGGGAACGCAGTACGGGGGTGTGTTGAGGGGCTGAACGGTCAGCCGCGCGCGCGACGTCGTGGGGCGACCTCGGAGTCGCCGGCTCGCAGCGCGAGCATCGCGGCACCGGGATCCAGCACGTAGATGTCCATGTCCTGCTCGGTCTGGGTCATGTGCTCGCGCATCACCCGCCCGGCCTGGGCGGGGTCCCCGGCGCGGACGGCATCGAGGATCTGCTGGTGGTGACCGATCGCGTGCTCGCGCACCGGTTCGTGCGCCGAGGTCTGGTGCCGGGTCAGCTGCAGGATGCGGGAGAGCGGGTCGAACAACGAGGTGATGAAGCTGTTGCGGGCCGCGTCCAGGACGTACTGGTGGAAGGCGATGTCCGCCGCGACGAACGCTGCGACGTCGGCGACCGCTGCGGCCGAGCGCATCCCCCTCAACGCGTGCTCCATGTCGGCCAGGTCGGCCTCGGTGCGTCGTGCCGCGGCGAGCTCGGCCACGGCCACCTCCACGACGCGTCGTGCCTCGATGAGCATGCGCGGTAGGGCAAGCCGGTCGCCGTCCCGGTTGGACCGGGCGAGCAGCAGCACCGGGTCGAGCACCGACCAGCTGTCGGAGGGGTTGACGAAGGTGCCGCGTCCCTGCTCGACCCGCACCACACCCTTGGCGGCCAACGACTTGACCGCCTCGCGCACCGTCAACCTGCTGAGCCCGGACTCGGTGGCGAGGTCGGTCTCGCTGGGCAGGGGCGCGTTCGTCAGGTACCGCCCGGCGATGATGTCGTTGACGATGGTGTCGGCCAGGCCTGACGCCAGGGGCGGTCGCACCGTCACTGCAGCCCCCTTCGCCGACGTAGTCCTCAGACATCATATGGGTGGTGGCGCTGGGCACGTTGGCTCATTTGCCTCGTCCGCGCTGCTGACGCCAGATGTTGAGCGCGACGGCGGCGACGATGATCACCCCGCTGAACACCTGCTGCCAGTACGCGGAGATGTCGAGCAGGATCAGGCCGTCCTGGATGAGGGCCAGCAGCACAGTCCCGAGGACTGTGCCGAGGATGCTGCCCTCCCCCCCGAACAGGCTTGCCCCGCCGATGACCACAGCTCCGATGGCGACCAGCTCGTAGCCGTTGCCCGCTGAAGGCTGCCCGACGCTGAGCCGGGCCGTCTCGATGATGCCTTCCAGCCCAGCGAGCCCGCCGGCGATGGCGAAGATGATGATCTTGGTGCGTCGGACTCGGATGCCGGAGAGCACGGCGGCCTGCTCGTTGGATCCGACGAAGTACACGTTGCGTCCGAAGCGGGTCCGGGTGAGGGCGACGTGGGCAACCACGGCTACCCCGGCTGCGATCCACACGGGGATGGGCACTCCGGCGATGGAGCCCTGACCGAGGACCAGGAAGGACGCCGGCAGGCCGCTGAGCGTCTGTCCCTGGGTGATGCCGAGGGCAAGACCCCGGGCGACCGCGAGCATTCCGAGGGTGACCACGAAAGGTGGGATGGAGGTGGTTGCGATGATGACGCCGTTGACCAGTCCCACCGCGACACCGGACAGCAGCGCGAGCGCCACGGCCAGGGCGATGTTCAGGTTGAGGCTGACCATCGTCTCGCCGGTGACGATGCTGGTCAGGGCCACAGTGGACCCGACGGAGAGGTCGATGCCGGCAGCGAGGATGACGAAGGTCATGCCTACGGCGATGATCAGCGACAGGGCCGCGAGTCGGGCTACGACGGTGATGTTGCTGGTGGTGATGAAGTAGGGCGAGCGCCAGGCCAGGAAGACGACCAGCACCAGAAGGACCCCGGCGAGGCCCGCCTCGCGGGCGGCAAGCGCCGAGCGCACACGGCGCGCCGAACCGGCGCCGCGGCCACCGCGGCTGCCGTCCCCGGCGGGCTCCGTCTCCGGGGGTGTGGTGATGACGTCGGACATGGTGGTCTCCTGGTCGGTGGTGTCGGGGCTGGTCATGACGCGGTCTCGTGGACGCCGGTGGCCATCGCCATGACCTCGTGTTCGTGGGCGGTTGGTCCGTCGAGCTCGCCGACAAGGCAGCCCTCCCGCATCACCAGGACGCGGTCGGACAGGCCCAGAACCTCCGGCAGCTCAGAGGAGATCATCAGGACCGCGACGCCCTCGGCGGCGATGGCTCGGATGAGGCGGTAGATCTCTGCCTTGGCGCCCACGTCGACCCCGCGGGTGGGTTCGTCGAGGATCAGCACCTTGGGGCGCCGAGCGAGCCAGCGGGCCAGGATCACCTTCTGCTGGTTGCCGCCGCTCAGGGTGCCCACCGTGGTCTCCACCGACGACGCCTTGACCTGCAGCTCGCCGGCGAGCCGCTCGGCGAGGGCGCGGTCACGTCTGGCGGAGAGCACCCCGTTGGTGGACACGTCGTCCAAGCACGCCGAGGACATGTTGGCGCGGATAGACAGGTTGAGGAACAGGCCTTGCTGCTTGCGGTCCTCCGGGACGTAGGCGATCCCGGCGGCGATCGCCTCTCGGGGGCTGCGCAGGTGCACCTCGGTGCCGTCGATGAGGACGCTGCCCCCGGTGCGGTGCAGGTGGCCGAACACGGCGAGGGCGGTCTCGCTGCGACCGGCCCCGACGAGGCCGGCCAGCCCCACGATCTCCCCAGCGGACACCGACAGGCTGACGTCCCGGACACGAGGCCCGGCGTGCAGCCCACGGACGGTGAGCACCGGCGTCGGCGCTGGTCGCGGAGCCCCCCGGGGTCCAGTCGGGGGTGCCGGCCGGGTCCCGTACATGTCGATGAGCTCGCGGCCGACCATCATCTTGACCACCTGGTCGGGGGTGACCTCCGCCGTGCGGTGCACCCCGACCAGCTCACCGTCACGCATGACGGTGATGGCGTCGGCGACAGCGAAGATCTCCCGCATGCGGTGGGAGACGTAGACGACGCTGACCCCCCGCTCGCGCAGGCGGACCACCAGCGCAAGCAGCCTCTCCACCTCGTCCTCGGTGAGCGAGGAGGTCGGCTCGTCCATCACGATCAGCCGGGCGTCGATGGATAGCGCCTTCGCGATCTCCACCATCTGCCGGCGGGCCACGTTCAGCCGACCCACCTGGTCGTTCGGGGAGGCATTGATCCCCAGCTCCCGCAGCAGCCTGGCCGTGTCGCGGCGCATCGCCGGGAAGTCCACTCCCCGCCACCCACGACCCGGTTCCCGACCCGCAAAGACGTTCTCGGCGATGCTGAGGTGCTCGGCGAGCATCAGCTCCTGGTAGATGACCGCGATGCCAGCATCTCGTGAGTCCCGGGGACTCCGCAGCTCCGTGGGGCGACCAGCGACCTCGATGGTGCCCTCATCGGCGGTGATGGCACCGGCGAGGACTTTCAGCAGGGTGCTCTTGCCGGCACCGTTCTCCCCGACCAGGCCCATGACCTGACCGGGCTCGACCACCAGGTCCACCCCCCGCAGGGCACGGACCCCCGGGTAGCTCTTGACGATGCCCTGCATGCGGATGAGCGGTGCTTGGTTCACCGTTGAACTCCGACTTCCTTGTTGGCCAACAACCCGAGACCGGGATGGCGCCCTCAGTCACCGACGACAACCGCGAGGGGTGACGGGGTGACTGAGGGCGCGGCGGTGACTAGTGCGGTGCCGCAGCCTGGAAGGCGTCCAGGGTCGCCGGAGTGACCACCTCGACGCCGGTGTCGACGTTGAAGTTGGCCGGCAACGTGGACTTGCCGTCGTGCAGGTCGATCAGGATCTGCAGGGCCTGCTCAGTCATGCCGTAAGGCTTCTGGGAGATGAGCGCATCGACGCAGCCGCCCTTCATCCCGTCGACACCCTGCGGCACGACGTCGAAGCCAACCGTCTTGATCTTGCCGCACTGCCCACCGGACTTCAGGGCACCCGCGATCCCGGGCAGGTCCGAACCACCAATGCCAGCAAAGCCAGCGAGGTCGGGGTGGGCCTGCAGGATGGTCTCGGCCTTGGCCTGGGCGTCGCCGACGGACTCACCCGACTGCTCCGTGGCCACGATGGAGATGTCCGGGAACTTGGCCAGGCCCTTCTTCAGACCATCGAGGCGCTGGTTCAGGTTGGTGGCGCTGAGCGAGCCAATTACCACAGCCACCTTGCCCTTGCCGCCCATCGCCTTGCCGAGAGCCTCGGCGGCCTTCTCCCCCGCCGCCACGTTGTCGGTCCCGATGTAGCCCTGGACCTCGCTGTTGGGGACCGGGCCGTCCCAGGCGATGACAGGGATGTTCGCCGCTCGGGCCATAGCCACGATCTGGGTGACACTGCCCGGGTCGTTGGGGGACACCGCGATGCCGGCGGGCTTCTTGGCCAGCACAGACTCGAAGATGGCGACCTGCTTGGCCGCGTCGTCGGTATCCGGGCCCAGGAACTGAGCCTGCACACCGAACTTGCTGACCCCGGCCTCCATACCCTTTCGTGCGTCCACCCAGTACGGGTTGTTGAGCGACTTGGGCAGGAAGACGTAGGTGTTCGAGCTGACGTCGGAGGCAGATCCCCCCTGGACGGCAGCACCCCCGCCGGCGGCGCCCGTCGCCGGGGCGCTCCCGGTTCCGGCGCTTCCGGCGCCGGAGCTGCACGCGGTAGCGAGGAGGGAGGCGGAGACGAGAAGGGTTCCCAGCATGGCGACTCTGCGCATGATGACTCCTGTTTCTGAGGTGGTGAGGGAGGGGTAGGTGCGGTTCGGGGTGGTGTGGCTGGGGTGGAGGAGGCGTGGTCTCACGACGGCGTCCGGGGGGAAGCGGCGGTTCGGGTGAGCTGGCGGAGCTTGGTGCGGACCACCTCGCGCACGGCTTCGCGGGCGGCATCCAGAGCGGCCGCCACATCCGAGCTGGGTTGCGCACCCGGCAGGGCCAGCTCGACAGCACCGAGGAACGCGGTGCGAAGCTCGGTGTTCACGTTGACCTTCGCGACCCCGAGACCGACGGCGGCCTCCAGCTCCGCGGCAGGGAGCCCCGAGGCGCCGTGCAGCACGAGCGGGACGGGCACGAGGGAGGCCAGCCGCGCCAGGAGCTCGAGGTCCAGGGGTACCGGGTCGGCGGCCGTGCCGTGCACGTTGCCGACCGCCACCGCCAGGGCATCTACACCGGTGCGTGCCACGAACTCCTCGGCGAGACCCGGGTCGGTCAGCTCGCCGGGGCCCGTGCGCTCGGAGCGGTCCTCATCGCCGGGGATGGCCCCCAGCTCCCCCTCGACCCAGGCCCCGTAGGGGGCCGCGGCCGCCACCACCGACTGGGTCAGGGCGATGTTGTCGGCGAAGGGCAGGTGCGACCCGTCGACCATGACCGAGGTGTACCCGGCGTCCAGGCAGGCGCGGATCTCCTTGAGGCTGCGGGAGTGGTCCAGGTGCACCCCCACCGGGACGCCGGCCAGGTCGGCGGCCAGCAGGGCCTGCGCGGCCAGCTGTGCGCGACCTGCGTGGCTGAACGCGCTCGCCCCGGCCTGCAGGATCACCGGGCACCCGATGTCCTCCGCGGCCAGGGAGATCGCCTGGGTGATCTCCTGGGTGTAGGTGGAGAACGCGCCCAGCGACCAGCCCTGCGCGTAGGCAGCGCGCAAGGTGTCCGTGCCCCGGTCACGCACGGTGGACCTCCCTGAGGATGGACACGGCGTCGCGCAGGGTCGACTCGTCACCGACGTTGCCCGCGAACACGACGTAGGGAAGACCCGCGGGGGCGGTGTCGGTGACCCCACCCGGCTCGGTCCGCCACACCGAGACAATTCCCGCGAACAGCTGCCCGAGCACCGTCGCCCGATGGATGTCCAGCCCGTGCGCGGCGATGTCGTGGGAGGTGATGCCGCCCTTGGCGATCACCCACCCGAGCTCGACGACGTCGGTCAGGCGCCGGGTCAGCTGGACCAAGGCCGCCGACACCAGCCGGGACAGCTCCAGGCTCGACTCGCCCGCGGCAACGACGACCCGGCGACGGCTGGTCACCAACACGACGTCGGCGGTGCTCGCCGCGGCAGCCATCGCGGCCGCGCACCGGTCGATCTCGACGGCGGCCCCCGCCGGGTCCAGCAGGGCCTCCACGTCGAGCCCGACGGGGATGATCCCCGGCAGCTCGAGCAACGACTCCAGCTGCCGCGAGCTCAGCGCGACGTGCGAACCGACCACCACCAGGCCCCGCCCTGGGCGGGCTCCGGCGGCGGCGATCTCGCTGGCCTGCAGGGGTGCGCGACGGTCAACGCCCGCCCGGATCGGGACGAAGCTCGGCCCCACCCGGCACAGGGCCCGCCACCCGGTGGCCTCGGCCTCCCCTAGGGCCAGGGCGACCACCTCCAGGTCGGCGTCGTCCAGGGCGTTCACCACGACCACCGTCCCGCGGCGCGCGGACAGCAACAGCTCGAGCACCCGGCTCACTCCCCCTACCCGGATGTCGTCCAGGCCCAGGCTCACCACCTCCACGGCGGTGCCAGCCCTTTCCCGGACCCACTCCGGCAGTGAGGAGCTGCGGTACCCGAAAGCCGAGTCGGTGGCGTAGTCGGTCTCGCCCACCGGGACGTAGTCGGTCCCGATGCGCGCGTAGTGGATGTCCCCGACGGTGACCCGTCCCGCGTCGAGGTAGGCGGGGGAAAGAACAACAGCGTCGTAGGGGTGGCCGCGGCCGGCTGCGGCGTCCGCGAGGACGTCGGTCTCGAGGGGGAAGTGCCCTCGTAGGGTGGAGTCGCTGCGGCTGAGCAGCACCACGGTGGTGCCGACCTCGGCGGCGATGCGGGCAATTCTCTGGTCGAGGTCGACGAGCAGTGCGCGGGCAGCCCGCTGGTCCAGGCTGCGGGTGTTGGTGAGGATGAAGAACGCGCGGGCGGGGTGGGCGAAGGCCCACCGCAGGTCCTCGTCCGCCCACGTGATGAGGACCGGGACGTCGTGCACGACCTGGCTGCCCGTGGGGTCGTCATCCAGGACGACCACGTGCGTTCCGGCGGTGGCGTTCGCCTCCCGGATGCGGTGCAGTGCGTCGGGGACCTCGAGCGCCTTGGGGAGCCCGGACCGCAACCGCTCTACGGTGGTGGTCCCGAACGGGACCGCGGTCACCGGCCCAGGACTGGTGCTCACGCCCCGTGCTCGCGCACGGTCTTGGCGAGCAGCTCCACACCGATGCGGGGGCTGGACAGCACGCGCAACCCGGTCTCGGACTCCAGGCGTCCCACCAGCCGCTGCATGGAGGCCTGCGCCAGCACGAGCACGTCGACCTCACCGGCGAGGTCGGCGGCCTGCTCGGCGACCAGCCGGTCGTGCTCCTCCCGGTCACCGCCCATGAGCACGTCGAACGCGCCCGGGCACAGCCGCTGCACGATCTGCGGGTGCCGACCCGAGTCCAGCGCCCTCGCCGTGATCAGGTCGCTAGTGGGTCCCAGCGTGGTCGGCACCGTCGCCAGGACACCGATCCGGTCGTACGTCGCGGCGTACACCGCCATCGCCTCGTCGATCTTCACCACCGGGACGCCCACCGCGCGCTGGGCGGCATCCAGGGTCGGTCCCAGCGACGAGCACGCCGAGAAGATCACATCGGCCCCGGCAGCCTCCGCGGCCTGGGCCAGGTGCACCATCCGGGCCTCGCTGGAGGCCGAGATGCCCTGATCACGCACCACCGTGGCGAGAACATCGGAGTCGACGAAGTGCATCAGCTCAACCCCCGGGATGAGCTCGGTGATCAGGTCGGTGATCACCGGCTCGACGGTGACAAACACGAAGCTCGTGTGCAGTACGGCAACCTTGGCCACGGCGACTCCTCCGATGTATCCAACAGACGTCTGATGAGATTGGCATCACAGTGCCCTCTCGTCAAGAACGGGTTTCGGAGGCCTCAGCCGGACCAGGTGGCGACGGTCAGGGGGTCAGCTCGCGGAGCACGCGGTACAGGTCGGCCTTGCCCTCGAATCCGATACCGGGCAGCTCAGGGACCACCACGTGGCCGTTGGAGACGGTGACCCCGTCGGGGAAACCACCGAACGGCTGGAACAGCCCCGGGTAGGACTCGTTGCCGCCCAGTCCGAGCCCCGCCGCCAACGCCAGCGACATCTGGTGCCCGCCGTGCGGGATGCACCGGCGCGGGGACCAGCCGTGCTCGGTGAGAACGTTGAGGGTCCGCAGGTACTCCACGGCCCCGTAGCTGAGCGCGCAGTCGAACTGCAACACGTCACGGTCGGGGCGAAGACCCCCGTGGAGCAGCAGGTTGCGGGCGTCCTGCACGGAGAACAGGTTCTCGCCGGTGGCGATGGTTCCGGGGTAGACCTGCGCGATCTCGGCGTGCAGCGCATAGTCCAGCGGGTCGACCGGTTCCTCGAACCACGCCAGGTCGTAGGTCGACAGCGCCTGCGCGTAGGTCAGCGCCTCGGCCCGGTCGAAGCGGCCGTTGGCGTCGACGGCCAGGCGCTGGCCGGGACCCAGCACACCGAGCACGGCCTCGATCCGTCGCAGGTCCTCCGCGAGCGGGGCGCCCCCGATCTTCATCTTCACCATCGAGTAGCCCAGGTCGAGGTAGCTGCGCATCTCCTCGGTCAGCGCCTGCAGGTCCTTGTCGGGGTAGTAGTAGCCGCCCGCGGCGTAGACGAACACCGAACGGTCCACGTGCCCGTCGCCGTACCGATCTGCGAACAGCTGGAACAGTGGGAGTTCTGCGATCTTGGCGGTGGCATCCCACACCGCCATGTCCAGCGTGCCCACTGCGACCGACCGCTCCCCGTGCCCGCCGGGCTTCTCGTTGACCATCGCGGCAGCCCAGACCCGGCCAGGGTCCAGGTCACCGTTGTCGTCCAGCAGCGACTCCGGGTCAGCTCCCAGCACCCGGGGTATGAAGCGTTCGCGCAACATCGCGCCCTGGCCGTAACGGCCGTTGGAGTGGAACCCGTACCCGACGACGGGCCGGCCCTGCCGCACCACGTCAGTGACCACTGCGACCACACTGAGGGTCATCCCGCTGAAGTCGATGACCGCGTTGCGGATGGGAGACGAGATCGGAAACGTTCGCTCCCGGACATCCACGATGCGCATGCCAGCACTCCGTCCGTCGGGCCGGAGCGTGGGATCACCTCCGTGCGCGGCGCAGATTACGCGCCCCGGTTCAGCGGGCGCCCCCGTCGTGCGCGCCCGCCCCGGCACCGACCGCGGCGGCCCGGGTACGCCATAAGGCAGGCCCCACGCCCTCCACCAGTGCCCCGACCCCGGGGAGTAATGCGCAGTTTTTCTTCTCCCGCCCGACGTACTGCTCAGGTGCCGGGCAGTCGGGGCCGCACAGCGGGATCAGGGGGTAGCTGGGCATGCCCACCGGCGTCGGTGACGACGACGGTGATCCCGGCCGCGAGGAACGGGGCCAGGGCGCTGGGTTCCGCCGAGTCGTCGGTCACGAGCGTCCAGCCCTCGGGCAGCCGGGCCCAGGCGTGGAAGGGTCGCTGACCGAGCTTCGCGGCGTGGGCCAGGACGTAGACAGTCTCGCCGCGACGCGCCATCAGCTCCTTGAGCCGGGTCTGTTCCATGGCCGCCTCGCAGATCCCGTCGTCGGCGGTGACGGCGTCGGCGCCGAGGAACACCCTGTCAAAGCTCATGCGCTCGAGCGCAGCTTCAGCCAGGGGACCGACGAATCCTTGGGACAGGTGCCGGAGCGTGCCGCCCAAGCACTCCACGTGCACAGCCTCCGCGTCGGCGAGAGCCTCGAGAGTGGTCAGCCCCACCGTGGCCACCATGAGGGGGGCGTGCCCGCGCAGCTCGAATGCGAGTGCACCGGTGGTGGACCCGGCGTCGAGCAGCACCGACTCCCCCACGAGGACCTGGGCGGCTGCCCAGCGCCCGATACCCCGCTTGGCCTCGAAGGCCACCCCGATCCGCTGACGCAGCGAGGCCTCCGGGTGTGCGCTCAGGGCCATGGCGCCGCCATAGGTCCGCGCCAGGCGCCCCCCGGCGGTCAAGGTGGCCAGGTCCCGGCGGATGGTCGAGGCCGTTACGTCGAACTCCTCGGCGAGGTCCTCGACCGAGGCAAGTCCGCTCGTCGTCGCGAGACGGACGATCTGCTCGCGTCGGTGACGCGAACGCAGCTGCCGGGAGGTGCCGGGCTCGTTGGGCATCAGCTGTTCCTCTCACGTGGAGCGGAGCTGCGGTGGGTCATACGCTCGGCGGCGGGGACATCTGCGCGGCCTGGCGGAGGGCCTCGACCATGCTCCCGATCTGAACGGTCCCTGTCCCGGCGATGTCGAAGGCCGTGCCGTGGTCGACTGAGGTGCGGATGACCGGCAGACCGACGGTGATGTTGACCCCCGACTCGATGCCAAGGATCTTGACCGGGCCGTGGCCTTGGTCGTGGTACATCGCCACGATGAGGTCATAGTCGCCCCGGCCGGCGACGAAGAACGCGGTGTCAGCCGGTATGGGTCCACGTGCGTCGATGCCGTCGGCCTGGAGTCGCTCGATGGCCGGGACGATCTTCTCTTCCTCCTCGCCGTAACCGAAGAGCCCGTTCTCCCCGGCATGGGGGTTGATGCCGCAGACCCCGATGCGAGGTTCGGGAACCCCGGCCCGCAGCAGTGCCTCGTGCCCCCGGCGCACCGTGCGCTCGACTAGCCCGGGCTCGATCTTGGCTACCGCGTCGATGAGGCCGATGTGTGTGGTGACGTGGATGACCCGAATCTTGGGCGAGCTCAGCATCATCGACACCTCCCCGATGCCACAGAAGTGGGCGAGGAGCTCGGTGTGCCCGGGGTAGAGGTGTCCGGCCGCGTGGAGTGCTTCCTTGTTCAGCGGGGCGGTGCAGATGCCCTGGACCCGTCCGGCCATGGCGAGCTCAGCGGCCACCCGCACGTACTCGTAGGCGGCGTGGCCGGCGATGGCCGACATTTGTCCGAAAGGCAGGTCGGCGGGCAGCAGTCCCAGGTCGATGACGTTGATACGGCCGGGGGTGAAGACCGCGGCCTCGGGGGTGGCGACGACAACGATCTCCGGGTGCAGCCCGAGCGCAGTCGCAGCGACCTGCAGTCGCACGGCGTCGCCGATTACGACGGGGCGACACCGCTCGTGGGCCGTCGGGTCGAGCAGTGCCCCGACGATCACCTCCGGCCCCACCCCGGCGCCGTCGCCCATGGTGACGGCGATCCACGGACGGTTGTCTTGTGTGGTCGACGTGGGAGGGGGGGTGGAGGTGGTCATGACGTGGTGCCTTTCGTGAGGTCGCGGCCAGATAAGGGGGTAGGTGTCGTGGGTACGGGGTGAGGTTCGCCGCCGGTGGGGCGCAGCGCAGCGAGGATCGACACGAGCGAGTCGGGGCCACCGAAGCTGCCAGGCCGGGTGACGACGGTGCGGCCGTCATCGGTGGTGGAGATGACGGCGCCGTGGTGCACCGAGCCCGTCGGGGTGAGGGTGCGAACCCCCAGTGCATCCAGCACCCGACGCGCGGTCTCGCCGCCGGTCAGCACGAGGTCGACCGGGCGGCCGACCTCCCGCAGCGCGGTGGCGACCAGGGTGGCCAGCCTTGCGACCAGGGCCCGGGAGACAGCGCCGTCCACCTCCGCCTCCACGGGTGGCACCCGGAGGATGAGCGCACCCACCGCGAGGCCCGCGATGATGGCGTCGACCCACTCGAGACCGCCGGTGCCGGCGAGCATCGTTGCCACCGGGAGGACCAGCTCGGGGATACCCGCGGCGACCAGGTGTGCCACCTGAACCGCGGCCACGGCCTCCGCCGTACCGACCACGATCAACGGCCCGTCGACCGGCAAGGGGCCGGCAGATCGCACGGCCACACCCGAGGGGGTGTCGTTCCCCAGTGAGCGCCCGATGGCGGCGGCGAGTCCACCTGCGCCGGCCAGCGCAACACCCGGGACGCATGCGGTGGCGCGAGCGACCCGGTCGAGGTCGGCATCGCTCACCCCGTCGCAGACAGGAACCCGCCCGCCGGCGATGACCGACTGCAGCTCCTCAACCAGGTGGTCCGACCGAACGACGGACAACGGGACGACGGTCACGGAGAGCGGGTGCAACGCCTCAGCCAAGGAGCTGGGTGCACCCCGTCCTTCCACGGCCCAAGCGCCGACAGCGGAGAGGGGCAGCCCAGCCGCTGTTGGCACGCCGTCGATCACCACACGCTGCAGGACCGGTAACGCACTGGCCACGACCACAGGGCGGACTGCATCAACGGCGGCCGCGACCGGCCCGCGCAGTAAGGAGTCAAGCTTGAGAAAGATGCGTGCGGAACGCGCCTGGGAAACCACACTGTGGATACGGTCGGCCACAACCTCGGGTGGAAGGTGGCGGGAATCCAGGTCGACCACGCAGATCCGCGCCCGCAGCTCGACGGGATGGTGCCCCCCAAGGACGACCTGAGCGTCGGCCCGGGCCGCCCCCAGGAGGACAGTGATCTCGGCGGCACCGGAGAGGTCATCAGCAAGAGCAAGCATGTCGATGCCGGTCGGTGTGACCATCGCTCGCCTCCCGTCGACGCACGGCCCGCGGTGCCCGCTCGTATGTGTAGCCTCGCACGAAGTGCGCACAACGCGTTCTTACTTGCACGAATCACGCACGTGGTGCAGCGTCACTCCCCATTCCCGCCCGGACCGGGTACCACACCGACTGCTGACGCGAGAGGTCGATG